>DASTZB010000601.1:0-2977 GCA_035764525.1 Chitinophagaceae bacterium
CATTCCCGCATTTAATATCACCATTATCACCATTTAATAAAGCAGTATACCAGCTTCTCTCTGCACCATAATAAGAGCGGCCAAAGATTCGGTCTTTGACAACAACCATCCATATGCCAGTGAATTTTTCCCTATCCTTTCCTGCCCGCACACTAGTAATCTGTGTTTCGGTTATACATTTTAGAAATGGCTTTGAAAATTTTTTCATAGCTATTCAAATATGAAGTATAAAATAACAACCTTCAAAGTTATGATTACGATTTTCAAACAATCAAACCTTTACTACAAAAATCTATTGCTTAGTTTTGATAGTCTTTGAAATTTAATCGAATAATTATGACACATAGGTTAAGCCCTTATTTTAGTGGAGCACTTCGAACCTTTGCGTATTTCATGGCAAGTGGAACTCATTACATGCTTAAAGGGGTAGATTATCTTTCTCTTTATGGAAAAGAGCCAAGTGTTATAGAAGCCGCTTTTGCAATCTTTGTCAACGTCATTGAATTAGATGAAAATGGACAAGTTCTTAATGCCAAGTACGCAGAAAAAAGAGCAACTGATTATATTAGAAGATACTTTGACCCTTCTTATAAAGTTGATTCAGAATTTGAGGAATGGGAAGTTGCGTTGTATTAGCTTCTTTGCTTGGCAGCTTGGCTTTATTATATTTGTCCATTAATTTTTGAAAACCAAGCTATAAGCAGCTTAATCAAGGATAGAAAGATGAACGGATTGCGACGCAACCGAAGCCCCATCGGAGCGGTGTTGCTGGTACCATAAAAATCTTTCCCCCGCACTCTATCTTCTGCACTCATTCCCTTACCTTTGCGACCCCAAATCTGTTATCGTCAGATTCTTTCCCGACAATAAATGTCGGGACTGTCCAATGGGAAAACCGATTTATTAATTAAAAAACAAAAGGGTAAATGAACAACTACGAATTGATGGTGATTTTTACCCCGGTATTGAGCGATGAAGAATTCAAAGCCGCTCAAAAAAAGTATGCTTCGCTGGTTAAATCCGTAAAAGGTGAAGTAGTACATGAAAATGCCTGGGGCCTGAAATCACTGGCGTATCCGATCCAGAAAAAGACAACTGGTCTTTACTGGGTAATGGAATTTACTGCGCCATCCGACTTCAACGAGAAGATGAAGATCCAGCTTCTCCGTGACGAATCAGTACTTCGTCACCTTGTAACCAAACTCGATAAATACGCCGTCGAGTACAATGCAAAAAAGAGAAGTGGCGTACCAACAGGAAAAGAAAAGATAGTAAAAGCAGTGGAGGTTTAATATCATGGCAAAAGCAAATGAAATAAAATATTTGACCGCCATTAAAAGCGATAAGGTTGTAAAAAAATTCTGCCGCTTTAAAAAATATGGCATCCGCTACATCGATTATAAAGATGTAGAATTTTTGAAAAAGTTTTTGAATGAACAAGGTAAACTTCTTCCCCGTCGCTTAAGTGGTAATTCATTGAAGTACCAGCGCAAAGTAAGTGATGCCGTGAAGAAAGCCCGTCAAATGGCGTTGTTACCTTATGTAACTGATCTTTTAAAATAGCTATTAGCCATAAGCTATTAGCTAAAAGCTAAAACAATCATGGAAGTAATATTAATTCAAGATGTAGATAATCTCGGCGGAGCCAATGAGCTTGTAAAAGTAAAAAATGGTTATGCCCGTAATTATCTTATTCCCCGCAAGCTGGCTGTTGAAGCAAGCCCCAGCAATGTGAAGCAGATGGAAGAAAAAATGAAGCAGGCAAAGAAGAAAGAAGATAAGATGCTTGCTGAGGTTAACAGTGTAATTGCCAAGCTGCAAGAAGCTCCTTTGAAAATTGGTGCTAAGACCGGAACAAGCGGAAAGATCTTTGGAAGTGTAACAGCTTTACAGATCAGCCGTGCGATCCGCGAACAAAAAGGATATGAGATCGACCGTAAAAAGATCAGCATCACTGATGAAGTGAAAGAGATCGGAACTTATAAAGCTCATATTGATTTTGGCAATGGCAAAAATGCTGACGTTGATTTTGAAGTAGTGGGTGAATAATGATCTTTTCAAACTAATAATTGTAGGCTTCTCTTCCAGAGAAGCTTTTTTTATTTGGTCTAACTGGTTGGGTTTGACCTTAGTTAAACTCTACCGACTTAGGAGGGAAAAATTTGCAATATTATCATGTAAAAACCGTTATTTTGTACTGTATTCGGTGCTCTTTACAGTTTCACAAGCTCATGAACGTTTCGATTTTTTGGTAAATGTTCTTTGATTATTGGTTACTGTTGACACTTATTTTGTTTTTTAAAATTTCTCAAAAAAATGAACATTTACGCAGGAAATCTCAGCTGGAACCTGAAAGATCAGGATCTGCAAAACCTTTTCGCCACACATGGTGAAGTAAGCTCAGCAAAAATTGTTACCGACAAATTCACAGGCCGCAGCAAAGGCTTCGGTTTTGTTGAAATGCCAAATGACGACCAGGCAAATGCAGCTATTACTGCATTGAATGGTACTGAAGTTGATGGTCGCAACATCGTTGTAAACGAAAGCCGTCCTAAACAGGAAGGTGGAAGTGGCGGCGGTGGCGGCTTCAAAAAACGCAGCTTCGGCGGCGGTGGCGGTGGCGGCGGTTTCAAAAAAGGCGGCTACAACAAAGGTGGAGGTAGCGGTGGCTATCGCGACCGTGGTGGTTACAACAGCGACTATTAATATCTAATAAATATTCACTGTCTTTAAAGTCTGGTTTCGTTTTGCAACGAGGCCAGACTTTTTTATTTTCAACTAAAATTAAAATGCTGGAACTTTCTCCTGTTATCGCAGGCTGCATGAAATGGGGACAATGGGGTGTAAAATATTCCACTACTCAATACCTGCAGCTCATCGAAGACTGTATTGTAAATAAGATCACCGCATTTGATCATGCAGATATCTATGGCGATTATACAGTAGAAGAAGAATTTGGAAATGCATTAAAACTTAA
>DASTZB010000602.1:0-16148 GCA_035764525.1 Chitinophagaceae bacterium
GCAACATTTGAAATAATGGACTCAACGATAGGATTCTTTTCTCCCATTACCTTGAATACTTTGTTTTCAAGAACACGGATAACACTGTCGGTAGTCTCCGTTTTTGTACCAACAGGCATTTTTAAATAAACATAAATAATAGGAGGATCACCCACCGGAAAAAAGTCTGTTTTAATTCTTCCGGTTACAATATTTGCACCAAGAGCTATTGTTGAAATTATAAAGAGGGCAAAGACCGATGCGACAAGCCAGCCTGGTCTTTTACCTTTCAATGCCCAGCGTAAAGAATTTTCGTAACGATTCATGATGCGGGGAAGAAATCCTTCCTGGAATCTGTGAATCACATCCCGTAATACAAAACGATTGAAAATAACAAGCACAACCATTACCAGTATAAAATTGGCAAGACCATGAAACTGCACTAAATGAAGTAACAAACCAAGTACAACAAAAAACCAGAATGCAGGTTTTTTAAATAAAGCAACTTTAGGTTCTTTAGCGGGATAATATTCCGGTTTCATGAATGAAACCGCGAACACCGGGTTGATCAGGAATGCAACGATCAATGATGCGGTCAATGTCAGGATCAGGATCGCTGGAAGATAGATCATAAACTTGCCAATGATTCCTGGCCAGAATAGCAGCGGGAAGAAAGGGGCAAGCGTTGTTACCGTTCCAGAGAGCACAGGAACAAATACTTCACCAGCTGCCATCTTAGCTGCTCTTTCTACAGGCATTTTTCCATTGCCAAAGATCCTGTGTGTATTTTCAATTACAACGATCGCATCATCCACAATGATCCCGAGGCCAAATAACAATGCAAACAACACAATAAAGTTGAGTGTTACATTTGTCCCTATGATCGTATCCGCTATTGGTAAAAACATAAAGGCAACAAATACACTCAGCGGGACGCTGAGCGCTACAAAGAATGCATTGTTCACTCCCATAAAGAACATAAGCACCAGCAGTACAAGAATAAACCCGATAACGATGGTATTGATAAGATCATTAAAGGAAGTTCTTGTCTGCACGCTTTGATCACCTGTTATCACTACATCTAGATCTTTCGGCAACGCACTCAATTTCATTTCATCTACTATTGCTTTTACTTTTTCCGAAGTATTGATCAGGTTCTCTCCGGCTCTTTTTACTATTTGCAGCGTTACTACATTTTTATTTTCAAGACGTGAAAAGCTTTCTTTTTCTTTTACGGTATCTATCACCTGGGCTATATCCTTCAGGTACACTGACGCACCATAAATACTTTTCACTATCATGCCCTGCATGTCATAGGCTGTCTTATACTGTCCCTTTACCTGTATCGTCGGCTGCATTTCACCAATCCTGATATTACCTGCACTCATGTCTATATTTTCACTGCCGATCGCCTGGGCAATATCGCCGAAAGAGATACCCGCTGATTCCATTTTCAGTTTATCTACATTGATCTGTATCTCTCTTTCCGGCGCGCCAACAATTTCAGCTTTGTTTACCTCACTAAGTGACTCGATCCTGTCCTGGATATCTTCCGCATAATCTTTTAATTTAATAGGATCATAATTTCCACTCACATTCACAAACATGATAGGAAAATCTGAAAAAGCAACTTCGATCACATTGGGTTCTACTGTGAGATCGGTCGGCAGATCAGTCTTTGATTTGTCTACTGCATCTTTTACTTTTTGCTTTGCCTCATCAACTTTCACACTTGTTTCAAACTCCACCAATATGCTGCTGTAATCCTGAATCGAAGTGCTTTTTATACTCCTGATCCTTGCACCGGTGATACCCTTAATTTGTTTTTCAATTGGTCTTGTTACCAGCTCTTCCATATCCTTTGGTGAAGTACCAGCGTAAATGGTAGAAACATAGATCTGCGGAATTACAATATCAGGATAAGATTCCTTTGGTAATGTTGTAAAAATATTCAACCCCCAAAGTGTAATAACCAGGGTAGCAACATACGTGACGGTTTTATGATCGATCACCCAACTCGTTGGCTTGAACTCTTTGAATTTATTTGCAATTTTTTCTTTAAGGCTCATACAAAAAAAATTTATGTAATCTGCTTTTGATTTTCTTTTTATCGTCGTGTGCCATTGTCACCTGGGCTTGCCGAAGGGCTATTCAGCTTAAGTAATGTTAGAGTGAACTAGAAATTGTTACTCCCTGCCCTTCATATAAACTCTGGTAACCTTGTGTGATCAGCTGATCACCCTCATTCAAACCTGATCTTACCTCTATTTGTTCCCCATAAATTTCACCAACCACCACTTGTTTTTTTCTTGCTATTTTCTTTCCGTTCTCTGTTGCCAGTACATAAACGTATTTTCCATTTTCATCCGTTTGTAGAGTAGTAAGCGGAATAACGATAGCATTATTCTTAACATAATCTTTTATCCGCACCAGCGCTACCTGGTTGATATGAACATTTGAATTATACGGAATTTTTGCTTCTGTTGAAACCGAACGGCTGTTTAATCCAATGGTTTGATTCATCAGTGAAATGACACTATTGAATTCAAGATTTACATCAGGAAGTTTGATATGTACGGGTGTACCTTTTTTTACTCTGTCTAAATAATTTTCTGGCACATCCGTCACTACCTTTAAAGCCGAGGAATTCACGATCATTACTTGTGGCACGTTTCCTGCAAAGCCACTGAAAGTTTCACCAACACGAAGGTTTAGTTGTTCTACATAACCGTCCACTTCAGACCTGACATTGGTCATTTGCCAGCTTTCATTCAACGTGTTTATTTGATCACTCAATGCTTTGACGTTGTTCTCGGCAGTTTTCAATTGTACTTCTGTACCAATACCCTGGTCCCATAAGTTTTTTGTACGCTTATAAATATCTTCTGCATATGCTTTTTGTGTTTTCAAGCCTTCCAGTTGCTTTAACATCACCGCATCATCAAGCTTTATCAGCGTTTGTCCTTTCTTTACATAGTCTCCCTTTTTAATATACAATGCTCTTACCTGCGCAGGCATTCCTCTTGGGGTTAGGTAAGAGATATTATCTGCATCAACCCTTCCCTGCAAATCGATATAATGTTCAAAAGGCTGAATGCTTATCGGGGTAATTGCAACAAGCTTCGGTGCAACAACTCCTACAGTAGGATCCAGCTTGGTAATCTCTTGCTGTAATGTTTGAATTTCAGTCTCCAGCTTTGTCTTTTCGCTTTTCAGTTTTTCCAATTTCACTTTCTTATCGTTCAGGTCGCCTTTCGAATCTTTGGCGCCGCCACCGCATGATGTAATGATCACAGCAGTCGCAACAGTTAGTAACATCAAAAACTTATTCATGGTTTCCGGTTTTATTTTTAATAGTTTATAAGTAGTATTATAATTTTCCAAGAGCTTTCAGATAATTAATTTTGGCAAGCGCTGCTTCATACATTGCCCGGAAATAATTTGACTGTGCCTGCTGAAGATCTGTATCGGCCTGCAACGATTCAAAGCTTGAACCAACTCCTTGTTCATATTTTGTTTTTACCGTGTTGTAAACTTTTACTGCCAAATCCATATTCGTTTCCTGAGCATCCATTGCAACGATTGCATTGATAAGTGTGTTTCTTGCAACTGTTTTCTCCATGTCAATTGCCTTCTTTGTCATATCAAGAGTATTCTGAGTTTTTTCCAAATTGAATTGGGATTGCCTGATCCTGTTCTTTTTTTGAAAGCCATCAAAAATGGGGACACTTACGTTAACACCAACGAGGTTGGTGTTATACCAAAACCAGGGCTGGGAGCCTGCTGCATCTCCACCCTGCCTCTGGCCATTTTCCTGGAAATTATAGAAAGCGGATACTGTTGGAAAGTAAGATAACTTATGGCGGCGTATATCATAACCCTGTAGCTTAATGGTACTATTTAAAAGTTTTACCTCATTCCTGTACTCATAACTAAAATCATCTTCAAGAATTCCTTGCCGGATAGCCTCGGAGCTTAAAGTATCTTTTAAAATAAGACTATCCGCTTGTGTTAAGCCAAGATTCATCTTTAATACAGACACGCCGTTGTTTACTGCATTGCGAAGTTGGATCTCCGATGTTTTTGTATTATTGAGATTAACAGTCGTTTTATCAATATCCAATTTTTCAACAAATCCATTTTTGAACATTTCATTTTGATCATGCACAAGCTTTTCCAAACGCTTGATGCTCTCCACTACGTATCCCAACTGTTTTTGTGCTATTAAAACACCGTAATAATTTCTATATACTGTCTCTTTTACTTTTTCTTCTGTCACTTTTAACTGCAGGTCACTGTTAACAAGCAATTCATCTCTTGCCTGTAACCCTACAAATACTTGCGGTTCGAATAGCAATTGATTCACACTAACACCAGCATTCACATTCCATGGAGTTAAAAAACTAAAGTTTCGATAATTAAATTCGCCCAGCTTGGTAATTGGGTTTCCTGATCCATCCTTTACTCCTTCCTGCCGCAATACATCATATATCTGCACTTCTGATCCATCAGGGAATTGTATCAAGGGCAAGGTGAGATAATGATTTCCCTGCATAGAACCCGTTATTTGCGGTAATGCAAGCCCGGTGAACTCTTTGTTCCTGGCTTCGGCCATCTTATAATCAAGCCGTGCGTTTTTTAGATCCGCTAAATTTTTAAATGCGATGTCTACCGCATCTTTTGCCGTGATCTGGTAAACCTGCGGTTGTTGCGGTTGCTGCGCCGCTATATTTAGCTGGATAAGGTTTACGAGGGTCAAGGTGGTCAACATGGTTTTCGTTAAATATCTCATAGGTCATCTGTTTAATCGTTGTTGCTTATATTTTAAAATGAGTTTGTAGCCTTTTAAGGTGGCAAGCCCATATAGAAAATGTTCAAGTATCTCCTGCTGAAGTTTTGCCAGGTTGAATTTAGAGGAAGGGAACAGTTCAGTATTAAATCCGATCATCATACTTTCAAGCCTGTATCTTGTCATGATCTCGATATCAATTTCGGGCCTGTATAGCTCCTCCTTTATTCCTCTTTCTATATTCTTTTTGATCATTTCATAGAGGAACTTGTTTTTATGTTCAAGGAATTTTTTAAATCCCCCGGGATGATATTTTTCAAGGTCATGCAGCATTGAAGGGTTCATGTTTCTAAACATGATCTCAACAAATTCCATCACCCGAAATATTTCTTCAATTGCATTTGCTGAAACAGCCGCATCCCTCGTACAACATTCCTGTGAATAATGAATTTCATCTACAGCAACCGCATCCACCAGCTGATCCTTATCAGTATAATACTGGTAAATCGTCTTTTTTGACATGCCGAGTTGCGTTGCGATCTCGTCCATCGTCACGGAGCGGATACCATAACGACGAAACAACTCATCCGCTTTCTGCCTTATTCTTTCTTGTATTTCCATAATCACAACCCCAATTGCTTTCGGGGCGACAAAACTATGGAAACTTTTCACGTTGCCAAAGTTTCCGTCCATATATTTTGCCGCCCGTCCATTTTTCTTTATCCTAAATTTGGTCTATGGAAAATGACGGAGCATTTAAAAAAATTCTTCCGAGAGAGCCTTTTAAGTGGAAAAAGATCATCCAATACTTCCTGCAGGGGTTATTGATCATTGCTCCTTTAGCAATTACTATTTACGCTATTTATTGGGTTATTTCCACCGTAGATGGCTGGGTGCCAATATTTCGTGAAGCAGTTAAGGATGCGCAGGGAAATATTATCAGGTATGATGTAAAAAACTACGGCCTGGGATTTCTGGTAATTTTGGTTTTTATAATTATCATAGGTTACCTCAGCTCATTTTTCATTCAATCCCGTTTATTCCATCTTTTTGATCATTGGCTGGAAAAGACGCCGGGAATAAAATTTATTTATACAAGTACCCGTGATTTTTTTGAAGCTTTTGCGGGTGATAAAAAAAGATTTAATAAGGCGGTGCTGGCTAATGTTTTTGCAGAAGACGTTTGGATCATTGGCTTTCTTACGGATGAAGAAATGCACAAATTTGAGATGGGAGTTGATAAAGTGGCCGTTTATGTGCCACAGGCATATAATTTCGCCGGCCAACTTTATATTTTGCCAAGAGATAAAGTAAAAAGGATCAATCATATTTCTTCGGGTGAAGCCATGAAATATGCAGTGACTGGCGGTGTAGTTGACCTGACTGATGAAAAAAGAGCAGAGCTGAAAGAATTGAATTGATGGTCTCAAATAAACCCCATGAGAAAAATTTTATTCCTCATCATTTTCTCATTCATATCTCTTCATGTTTCTTGCTGGGGGTTCTATGGGCATAGAAAAATAAATTATTACGCTGTATTTCTATTACCGCCGGAAATGATACAGCTCTATAAACCGCAAATTGACTTCATTACTGAACATGCTGTTGATCCGGATATGCGACGTTATGTGATAGCAGAAGAAGGGCCACGTCATTATATCGATATCGATCATTATGGCAACTATCCTTATAATGACTTGCCCAGAAGATGGAATGACGCTGTTGCTAAATTTTCAGAAGACACTTTGATGCAATATGGTATTGTACCCTGGTGGGTACAAATAATGTTTAATAAGCTAACTGATGCATTTAAAGAAAAGCAACAGGCAAGAATATTAAAACTATCTGCAGAGATCGGTCATTACGTCGCCGATGCACATGTGCCGCTTCACGCAAACAGCAATCACAATGGACAATTTACGGATCAAAGAGGTATTCATGGTTTTTGGGAAAGTCGCATACCGGAATTATTAGCAGAAAGAGAATGGGATCTTTTTATTGGCAAAGCAGATTATATAAAGAATCCAGCTGAATTTATTTGGCAACGGGTTTTGGAAAGTGCAAAAGCCTCCGACTCAGTTTTACTTTTTGAAAAAGAATTAAGCAAAACTTTTCCTGCTGATCAGAAATTTTCGTTTGAAGAAAGAAATGGTGTAATCATTCGTCAATACTCGACTGCTTTTTCAACTGCATATGATAAAAAATTAAATGGCATGATCGAAAGAAGAATGCGTCAATCAATTTATGCCATTGCTTCTTTCTGGTACACTGCATGGGTAAATGCTGGTCAACCCGATCTGAAAAAGCTTTCTGGTAAAGAACTTTCTGCTGATGATATCAAAGAATTTGATGAACTGAACAATGCCTGGAAAAAGGGAACAATAAAAGGAAGAGACCACGAATAATAAGCCTGACACTTTAGTTTTGATAACTTATACCTTTTCTTTGGGGCATACCGCTGCAATTTTGTTTCTTTGCATCTTCAAATTTTTTAAAAGTGAAGACAGCTACAGCGATGATCCATAATTTTAATGCCGGTCCTTCTGTTTTGCCTAAAGAGGTTTTTGAACAAGCCAGCCAGGCAGTAATTGATTTTAATAACACCGGTCTTTCAATTCTTGAGATCGGTCATCGTACTCCATTGTTTCAATCGGTGATGGATGAAGCCAGGACTTTAGTAAAAGAGTTGATGAAACTCGATGATGATCATGAAGTTCTTTTTTTGCATGGTGGCGCGACAACACAGTTCATGCAGGTGCCGATGAATTTGCTCAACGAAAATGAACTGGCTGCCTATACCGATACCGGCTCATGGGCAGTAAAGGCGATCAAAGAAGCAAAGTTGTTTGGCCATGTTGAAATTGCAGGTTCCTCTAAGGAAACTAATTACACAACAATACCTAAGGAACTTTCTGTCAGTCCAACCGCCGCATATTTACATATTACAACCAATGAAACCATTGCAGGTACACAATGGAAAAATATTCCTTATGACTGTGGCGTTCCTTTAGTCGCTGATATGAGCAGTGATATATTGAGCCGTGTTCTTGACTACAACAAGTTTGATATTATTTATGCCGGTGCCCAAAAAAACATGGGGGCTGCGGGTGTTAATCTTGTTGTGGTAAATAAAAACGTTTTGGGAAAAGTAACAAGAGTTCTTCCAACAATACTCGATTACCGCAATCATATAAAAGAAGGCAGCATGCTGAATACACCACCGGTGTTTGCAGTGTATGTTGCGATGCTAACACTGCGTTGGTTAAAAAATATTGGCGGTGTAGCAGCAATAGAAAAAATGAACAATGCAAAAGCTGAACTGTTCTATTCAACACTTGATAGCTTACCAGTTTTCAAAGGCATTGTTGCAAAAGAAGACCGCAGCTATATGAATGCTGTATTTGTAATGGATAATCCTTCATTGGAAAAAGAATTTCTTGATCTCTGCAAACAGGAAGGAATGGTGGGAATAAAAGGCCATCGCAGTGTAGGAGGTTTCCGTGTATCTATGTACAACGCGTTGCAAAATGAAAGTGTCGTAGCGCTGACCGATCTTATGAAAGAGTTTGCAAACAAAAAAGGATAAGGGGGAAAGTGGGAAACAAAAATACCACTTTCGTGGTATTGGCTTGTAGCTGTTGTTGGGATAATTTCAATTATTCATTAACTATTAAAAAATAAACGCTGGCGCAATCTTTGGTTGGACATGCCATATAATACTTTTTAAATATATACCCTAACTAAACAGTCGGCACTATGTGCCGACTGTTTTTAATAATAAGTACATGAAACGCTTAATTCTCTTTATTCTGGTAATAAGTCAAATTTCCTGTTTACAAGCTCAAACTAAAAAACGCATTTCGCTGGAAATTAATTATGGTGTAGGAGGGAACTTCTTTGTAGGGAGCTATGATGAAACACCACCAATACCCGTAACGGCATTTTATAATAAGAATTTTATTGGTAGTATTGGTGGATTCGAAGTAAAATATAATATTTCCACCAACTCTAGTATTAATTTGGCTTATGCTAAGTCTGTTAATAAAAGGGAGATAACCTATGATATTGGAAGTAATGTAACTATACTTTATTTTCACATTAGTCATATTAACCATTTCTACCAATTATTTTATGAAACTGCTCTTTCTAAGAAAATTAAATATTTTAAACTCCATGGCGGCATTTACTATTTGCGAATGAGCCAACAAGAGGTAGATGTTGCACCCGTAGGAGCATTGTTCGAAGAACGGGATTTCGAACATAACAAACTGGAAGAGGGGGGAGTGTTTTTTGGAATTCATTTCATAAAAAAAATTGACACAAAATTTGATTTAGGGATAAAAAGCAGAGTTTATTACACAATTTCTGTAAACATGTTTGAAGCAATAACATTAACTCCTACTTTGACCTATCATTTTTAAGTGGATATAAGAAAGCATTCCCATCATTGTAGATTATTAGGAATAAAAACTGGTTATAGATTTTAATTCAGGATTTATGATATTTGCCGGATGGCAATCATCAAACCGTTCAGGGCATTAAAACCAAAGAAAGAATTAGCAGAACAAGTAGCTTCCAGACCCTATGATGTTCTCAATTCGCAGGAAGCAAAAAAAGAAGCAGCAGGAAACAACTACTCATTTCTTCGCATTACAAAATCAGAAATAGATCTGCCTGATGGAATAGATACACATAGCCAGCAAGTATATGATAAAGCAAAAGCCAATCTTGAGTTATTTATTCAAAATGGTACACTTTACCCTGAAGAAAAACCCTGCTATTACATCTATCAATTAGTCATGAATGGCAAAAGCCAAACGGGCTTGGTTTGTGTTTCATCCATCGAAGATTATTTTAACGATGTTATAAAAAAACATGAGCTGACAAGACCCGAAAAAGAAAAAGACCGCATTGATCATATGCGAACTATCCATGCTCAAACAGGAAATGTTTTTATGGCATATCGCGATGTTATGGAAATAAATGCGCTGATCAACGGATGGAAAGCGAAGAATGCACCCGAATATGATTTTACAGCAAGCGATGGTATAAAACATACTATATGGGTGATCAATCGTGATGATGTTATCAATTCGATCACCAATTTATTTGCTTCCAAAGTTCCGAATACTTATATCGCTGATGGCCATCACCGTGCTGCATCTGCGGCTAAAGTCAGCAAACAATTACCGGATAACAGAGATGCAAATTTTTTTCTCACAACAATTTTCCCCGAAAGCCAACTGGCGATATTGGATTATAATCGCGTAGTAAAAGACCTGAATGACCTTACTACTGAAGAATTTATCGGCGCCTTACAGGAAGATTTTATGATCACTTACAGTCCTGAACCAGTAAAACCTGCGGTGTTACATGAGTTTGGTATGTATCTTGAAGATGAGTGGTATATTTTGACAGCCAGGGAAGGAACATATCGAAGGGATCCGATAGGCATACTGGATGTTACCATTTTGCAGAAGAATGTTCTCGATAAGATCCTTGATATCGACGATCCGAGAACTGATACTCGTGTAGATTTTGTTGGGGGTATTCGCGGACTGGAAGAATTGGAAAAACGAGTAAATAGCGGGGAAATGGCAGCAGCGTTTAGTTTATATCCTGTTACAATTGAACAATTATTTGCAATTGCCGACAGCGGAAAGGTAATGCCACCAAAAAGTACCTGGTTTGAACCAAAATTGCGGGATGGCTTGCTGACACATCTGATCTAGCTGTGAAATAATTTATAATCTATTATAAAAACTTTATAACGATATCTCATTTAATTTACTTTGTACTATGAAAAAACTCGCTTTTCTTTTCTCGTTTTTTGCTCTCTCTTTTGCTGTATTTGCTCAGGATGATCCAAAGACTATGCATCAAACTGCCCGCAATTTTATGGCACAGGCCGATTGGGATAATGCCATTCTCGTATTGAATCGTCTGCTGCAAGCGGATAAAAATAATCTTGATTATAATAAAGACCTTGTTCAATGTTATTATTTCAAAAGAGATTATGAAAAGGCGGTAGAAGGTGTAAAAACAATCGTCAATCGTGATGATGCCGATGTGATGACGTTCCAGATAGCCGGAAATGTTTATAAAGCACTTGAAGATCCAAAAGAATGTGAGAAGGTTTATAAAATCGGTTTAAAGAAATTTCCAAAAAGCGGCCCGCTATATAGTGAATATGGAGAATTGTTATTTCAAAAGAAAGATTATAGCGCCATTGATCTGTGGGAAAAAGGAATTGAAATTGATCCGGCTTTCGGTGGTAATTATTACAACGCTGCTCTCTATTATTTTTATACTAAAGACAAAGTATGGAGTCTAATATATGGTGAGATATTTGTGAATATGGAAAGCCTGAGCCAGCGTGGCGCCGCCATGAAAGAACTTTTATTTAAAGGTTATAAAGAAAAATTGTTCAAAGAAGCTGATCTGATGAAGGATGAAGAAAATAATAAAAACCCTTTTGCAAAAGCATTTCTGCAGGCCATGGATAAACAATCATCATTGGTTTCAAAAGGGGTAACAACGGCATCTCTTACAATGGTAAGAACAAGATTTATTCTTGATTGGTATGAAAGCAATGCTGCAAAATTTCCGCTTCGTCTTTTTGATTATCATCAGCAATTATTACGTGAAGGAATGTTCGAAGCCTACAATCAATGGTTGTTTGGTACCGTGGAAAATCTTACCGCATACGACAACTGGACAAAAACACATCTTGACGAATACAAAGGTTTTACTGCTTTTCAAAAGACCCGCATTTTCAGAGTGCCTCCGGGACAGTATTACCAGTCGAAATAGACTTCATTTGTCCAGCCTAAGGCTGGGCTTTTTTATTCTTTAGATTTTTACCTAATTTGTTCAGGATTCATCTTGCCATTATCTGGACCGCCAAAATTTTTGCTGATGCAAAAACCTACACGATTATTTGATTGCCTGGAATATCAATTAAAGGAAGCTCCTCTCCCCGATATGTTTGCAATAAAAGAAGGAGGCAAATGGAAACAGTATAGCACAGCTGAAGTGAACGACACAGTGAACCAGCTTGCTTCAGGGTTACTTCAGCTTGGTATTTCTCCAAATGACATGTCTGTAGAGAAAAGGGATAAAGTTGCGATCATCAGTAAAAATCGCCCCGAGTGGTTAATGATCGATTTAGCTGCGCAAAAGATCGGGGCCGTGCTTGTGCCGGTTTATCCAACTATAAGTGTAAATGAATTACAATTTATCCTGAATGATTCGCAGGTAAAAGTGATCTTTGTAAATGATGAAGATCTATTTCTGAAAGTAAAAAGCATAAAAGATTCTTTGCCTTCGCTACAGTATATTTTTACACTCGAATATGTACCCAATGCAATGTATTGGAAAGATTGCCTTAAGCCTGCAACAACTGAAAACCTAACAGCAATAGAACAACTCTGCAATAAAATTGGGCCATCCGATCTTGCTACCATCATTTATACTTCCGGCACCACTGGCACACCAAAAGGTGTAATGCTAAGTCACAGTAACATTGTAAGCAATGTGTGTGATAGCAACTGTGTGTTCGAAGAAATTGGAGTGGAAGGAAAAAGAGCTTTGAGCTTTTTACCATTGAATCATGTATTTGAAAGAATGGTAAGCTATATCTATATCTATAATAGCGTTTCCATTTATTATGCTGAAAACATGGAAAAGATCGGTGAGAATCTAAATGAAGTAAAACCGTTGATCTTTACAACTGTTCCGCGGCTCCTGGAGAAAGTATATGAACGTATAATGGCCAAAGCTGCGACTCTTACGGGCATCAAAAAGAAATTATTTAATTGGGCATTAGGACTCGGGTTGAAATATGATATTAATAAAAACTTGGGAGTTTGGTATAACCTACAATTAAGCATCGCCAATAAATTGATCTTTAGTAAATGGAGAGAAGCATTAGGCGCTAATGTCAAAGCAGTCGTTACAGGCTCGGCTGCATGCCAGGTAAAGCTGTTAAGAGTGTTTACTGCGGCAAGAGTGCCAATATTGGAAGGATATGGTTTAACAGAAACATCTCCTGTAATAGCAGTTAACCGCATGAATCCAAAAAATAGAATGTTTGGTACAGTAGGAACATTAATTGATAATGTAGAAGTAGAAATTGCAGAAGATGGAGAAATACTTTGCAAGGGGCCAAATGTTATGATGGGTTATTATAAACGTCCTGATCTTACTGCAGAGGTTTTAAAAGATGGATGGTTTCATACAGGTGACATTGGTGTAATGATCGATAATAAATTTTTAAAGATCACTGATCGAAAAAAAGAAATATTTAAAACTTCCGGCGGGAAATATGTTGCCCCCCAGCCTATCGAAAATAAAATGAAAGAATCAAAGTGGATCGAACAAATGATGGTGACTGGCGCTGAACAAAAATTTACCGGCGCCTTGATCGTTCCTGCTTTTAATGCATTGAAAGAATGGTCTGCTGAACATGGAGTGGAATTTACAGGGAATGAACAAATTATTAAAAATGAAAAAGTGATCAACCTTATAAAGGATACCGTGGAACGCTACAATCAAAATTTTAACCAGGTAGAGCAAATAAAAAAGTTTGAATTACTGCCGCATGAATGGAGTGTAGAAGGCGGTGAATTAACTCCTACTTTAAAACTGAAAAGAAAAGTGATAATGGAGAAATACAAAGATGCAATTGAAAGAATTTATAACTAATACGTTCTCTGCTATTCAATGCGTTTTATAAAAAAGCCACTCATAAAAATGAGTGGCCGATTCACCACTTTAACCAACCTATCTAAGCAAGCAGGTATGTCTGTAAGATTCAGACCCGCTATCTTGTTTAATGGTTATTTGTTCTTTTTTTGAGGTGTACTTGATTTTTTGTTTTTATCCGCGTCAGTATGTGCAGGCGGCTTTGTTGCTGCCGGTTTTGTTGCTGCTGGCTTAGTTGCCGGCTTCGAACTTGTCTTTGTTGTTGTCTTTGTCTTCGTAGTTGTTTCTGTATGCTTTGCAGGTGTAGTACTTGCAGGTGACACTGAATTTACTGTGCTTTTAGATTCTTTTTTAGTTACTTCTTTTTTCTGAGGCGGGTTGGTTTTAGCAGGTGTTGTTTGTGCATAGCTGATCCCCCCAACTGTTAGGAGCATCAATGCTGCAAAAAAGATTTTTTTCATGTTCTGTTACAATTTAATTGTGATTAAAATTTGTTTATACAAAGTTTGATTGGGGGATTGGCTATTTCCAAATAAACCAACCCGATTAACCCGGGATTAACCGAGGTTAATGGGTTGTTAGCTGAAAAAGCCCTTTAACTTCTGCTTAACCGGGCCAATAATTAAAGAAGGTTAAATAATCACAACTTTGCAGGGTAATCTGTATTAATGCGTTCGAATACCATACGCCTTTTTATCCTTATCGCTTCTTTGTTAATTGCGATCATTATTGCCGTGCAGGTATATTGGCTTAATAAAACTTACACCTTCGAAAAAACAGAGTTTAATACATCGGTAATAAAAAGTATCCGCGGCGTTTACGAAGATCTGCCATTGCTGTATGAGTCGACAGAAAAACTTCAATCGCTTATTGAAAAGACTGATGCGGATAGTTATCTCTTCAGAATTGACAGTATCCCTGCAAAAGATTCCCTCATCTTTTATATGCATAGCGAACTGGAAGGTTTTGATATTTTCACTGATGGTAAATTGTCAGTATATGACTATTTAAAGAACAGGTATGTTTATGATGCCTATTTGCCGTCTGCTGGTTCTGGCTATGCTAATGATACAAACTTGGTTCTGCCACTTGTTCAAAAAAACAATTCTTATGCTTATTTATATTTTCCGCACCGAAAAAAATATATCATTAATCAAATGACCGGCTGGATAGTATCAAGTGCATTGTTGCTAATGGTATTGATCAGTTTTGCCGCTTCACTTTACTATTTCTTTAAACAAAAATTTTTAGTGGAGATCCAAAAAGATTTTATCAATAATGTAACGCATGAATTTAGCACTCCTCTTTCGGTTATTGAACTTTCTGTAGATGGTTTAGAAAAACCGGCTGCCCATACTAACCAGGAAAAACAACAAAAGTTCATAAACGCTATTCGCTACCAGTCAGATTACCTGAAAAATCATATTTCTAATCTTGTAAAAACAGTAGTAGCGGATCAATATCAATTCGTGTTAAAAATGAAACCTGTTGTTCCAAATGATCTACTTAAAAAAGTTATTGCACAACTGGAACCATTACTGAATAAAAAAGCAGGGGTAATCGAATGGGATCTTGATGAAGAAAACAGCAGCATAATGGCTGATGAAGAAAATTTATACCTCGCTTTTTTTAATATTATAAACAATGCGATCAAATATTCTCCGCAGCCAAAAATAATTGTCAGCACCATAAAAAATTCTCATAAATACACCATCAGTATAAAAGATAATGGTGCGGGCATGGAATCTTCTGAATACAAGAAAATTTTCAAAAAATTTTACAGGGTACAGAACGGGAATGTCCATAATACAAAAGGGCTTGGCCTAGGCTTGTACTTTACAAAAAAAGTAATTGATGGCCATCACGGAAAAATTGAAGTACACAGCCTTCCCGGCATTGGAACAGAATTTAAAATTGAATTACCGTTAAAAACATAACAATGGAAACAAAAGGAAGAATCTTATTGGCTGAGGATGATGATCACTTGCGGGAACTGATCAAAGATGCATTAGAAGAGGAAGAATACCAGGTAACAGATTGCACAAATGGACAGGAAGCAATTGATTCCTTTGATAAAAACAAATTTGATATCTGCCTGCTGGATATCATGATGCCGGTAAAAGATGGCTTTACCGTGGCAAAAAAAATACGCCAGCAAAGTGATGTCATACCCATACTTTTTATTAGTACCAAAGCCTTGATCGAAGATAAAATTGAAGGTTATCAAAGGGGCGCTGACGATTATATTGTAAAACCTTTTAACATGAAAGAGCTTTTATTAAAGCTTGATGTCTTTTTGCGTCGTACTAAAAAAATGTTCAGTGAAACGAAACAGGAATATAATATGGGCAAAATACACTTCAGCTACACTGATCTTCGCTTAACAAACGATGATGGCGTTTTTGATCTGAAACAAAAAGAAGCTGATCTCCTAAAATTTTTATGCGAGCATCCAAACCGGATTTTAAAAAGGGAAGAAATATTAATGGCCGTATGGGGTAAAAATGATTATTTCCTCGGTCGTAGCATGGATGTATTTATGAGTAAGGTGCGAAAATACTTACGTGCCGATCCGAATGTAGTTTTGGAAACAATTCATGGAACAGGTTACAGGTTCACCGTGCCGGTGGTTTGATTTTTTACCCGGCTTTGTGATTCTATCAGGCTTTTGTTG
>DASTZB010000603.1:0-2006 GCA_035764525.1 Chitinophagaceae bacterium
GAAGGTGTTGGTGAACTGATCGATCAGTATTTATCACGTAATGATTAGCTATGTGTTATTATAATGCTCAAAAAGTAACTCACGCCGAATTCCTTAGGTTAAAACAAATTGAAAAAACGATCGTTGAACGTGATTTTTTCAATCGGCTTGTAATTGTCGGTTTTGACTTCGGTCCTACAACAGTTTTGAAACCAATAGAGGGAAAAGATGACTTTGAAATTGTGCAAATGGAATGGGGCTTTATACCCGATCCCCTGAAGTGGCCATTTATTGAAACAAGACAGGATGCATTTAAAATACGCAGGGGATACACGGACGCAAGAGGAAAGTTTATACAGCCATTAAATTTTCTCAATGCAGTATCTGAAGAATTATTGCAATCGAATAAAGTGTACCGGCAAGCCGCCTTGCAACGAAGATGTATTATCCCTTCTTCAGGATTTTACGACTGGCGCCATATATTTCCTTTGAATAAAAGGACGGGTCAACCATTGAAGACGGCAGTTAAATATCCTTACCGGGTTATGGTAAAGGATAAAGAAATTTTTTGGATAGCAGGCGTCTGGAATCAATGGACAGATGCCGAAACTGGGGAAACTATTGACACCTGTGCCGTAGTAACTACTGAAGCTAACCTGGCAATGTCGCAAATTCATAACAGCAAAAAAAGAATGCCGACGATGCTCAATGATGATCTTGCATGGGAATGGATGTTTGGTAAGCTTGATGAAAAAAGAATTTCTGAAATAGCAAGATGGCAAATACCGTGGCAGGACCTGGATTTTTATACGCTGGCAAAAGACTTTCTAAATTCTCATGATCCATTAAAAGAATTTGTTTATCCCGAACTGCCTGCACTTGATATTCCCGGGCTTGAAAACCAGCAACCACAAGGCCAGATGGAACTTTTTTGATAGAAGACAGCTCTGAAGACTTACAACTTCTTATACCTTACTTTATAATCAGCAGCCATATAGAGCAGCACTTCACGAAATTTCAGTTCAAACTCCTGCCCTACCGTTATCCAATTAAAGTTTGCAACAGTATAGAATCCGAGACTATTATCATAGTAATTGAGGTATGAGAGTTTTCCGTTTTCAAATTTATATTCTGTCTCGGCATTGGAAGGCCAGCCCGGACCGGGAGAGCCAGAGCAATCAAAACTCATAATGTTCACACCGTTCTTTTGAGAAAAAATAATCGTGTTTCCGGGACCGGCGCCTGTTGTGCCTACCCTGATCCAGGTTCCTTTTATTGGGTCATCTTCTGTTTTTACTTTTTGTTTGTCACACCTGCTAAAGAATAAAATAGCAATGATTAAAATAAATGAAATGCGGAGCATAGCAATAGTTTATAGGCTTACCAAGATAATGACATCCACCAGGATCACAATCCTGAACTATCCTGTTTTTATTGTAAACATATATTCAGCTTCCCTGATTGATCCGAGCCACAACCTGCAGGTCGGCATTCATTGTGATTTTTTATTTATGGAAAACAATGAGAAACGATGGACAGATTAGGCCCGACGCATTATCGCCCTACTGCTTCCCATAGATCTTTCAGAAAAGAAAAACTTTTTTCATTCATTTCGTAATAGCTGTTTTGCTAAATGAAATTTTCAAGTTAGACATTTTAAATATTACAAGAAAAGTAACCAGTACACCTACACCCATGATCATGAAACTTTGTCTTGTGGCAACAGGTAAGCCAGTAAATTTTTCCATTTTTAAACGATGCACACAAGCAACATGAACAAAGATGGAAAGCATAGCAAAGGAGTAATAAGGAATAAAAAATAATTTTTGCGGCCACATGTTCATCACACCAGCCCCATAATAAAGATTTGTATCCATCTTTAGTATATACCTCCCACGTAAAACCGCAATGACATGATTAAGCAGAAAAAAAGAAAGATAAAGGCCTGAAGCAATTTGTATCCTGTCAAAATAATTTTCAACCTTATTCCATTTCAGAATGACAAGCGTAATACCAGAAATAACCTG
>DASTZB010000604.1:0-17383 GCA_035764525.1 Chitinophagaceae bacterium
CAAGGATGGGATGGAATATTCCAGGGAAAACCAGCAGTAATGGATGTATACACATGGACCGTGGAAGCAATAGGAGTGGATGGAAAATATATTAAGAAAGCAGGTAACTCAGTTTTAATCAGGTAAATTTATAATTATGAAAAGGCTGAAAATCTTTATGTATGTTTTTGTGCTGATCGTCGTTCAGTCAAAGGCGCAGGATCCGAATTTTTCTCAATTCTTTTCCTCGCCGCTAAACATTAATCCCTCTTTGACTGCAAACATCAATGCAGACTGGAGGGCTATTGCCAATTTCAGGGATCAGTGGATCAGCCCGGCAAGTCCCTACGCCACGGGCACCATCTCATATGATGCTAAAATGTTTCAGAAGAAATTTCCTGGAATAGAAGAAGGAAACGTATTTGGACTCGGCGGAATGCTTATGTATGACAAAGCTATGGGTGGTGTGGTAAAAAGTACTTATGCTTCATTAAACATGTCGTACAGAGTAAAGCTATCTAATGGAGAGACAAAGCATAGACTTGGCGCCGGGTTTGGAGCTATCTATGGTCACCGGCGTATCGATTTTGGCGGTATTGATTTTGAAGAACAGTTTACCGGGTATGGTTTCAATACCAATCTTCCCACAGGTGAAAGCAGCTTATCATCAATGAAACCATATTTTTCAGTTAGCACAGGCTTATTGTATAGTATTACCTCAGCCAACAGTAATTTTGATATTGGTGTTTCTGCGTTTCATGTGAATAAGCCCAAACAAACTTTTTTACAAGATGAAAATCAATATTTGCCGATGCGAAAAGTCATTCATGCAAATTTTGAAACATTTCTATCGCAAAGCGTCGTATTGAGTACTAATGCTATTTATCAATCACAGGAAACCGCCAACTATTTTTCAGTTGGTGGCGCTCTTGGCTATTATCTTCCAAGCAACGAGGACTTCCTGCTGAATGCAGGTCTTTGGTATTGGTCAAAAAATGCAATCATCCCTTATATCGGGATCGCTTATAAAGATTACCAGTTCGGTGTGAGTTATGATGTCACTATTTCCAAACTGAAAGAGGCAACTGAAAAGCCGAAAACATGGGAGCTTTCCTTAATTGTAAGAGGAAGAAACAAACCAAGCTATGTAATACCTTGTCCCTGGAAATAAATTAAACCCAAATACGAATTTCATAAAGGAACCAATTCATTTTATCAAGAATTACAAATGCGGCTGAAGATTTGCGGTATTTTGGTTAAAATATTTTATGCGTAACCAAAATATTTTCCAATTCATCATAATACTTATTGTTTCATTTATTACTTGTTGCAATAAAAAAAAATCAACTGGAGATACAGCAAAGGTTGAAAGTATCAGAATTGTAAAACAAAATCTTCAGCATGTTTGGGAAATGCTATGGGGTCCGGATGATCATATTTGGTTTACGGAAAGAGATGGAAAAATTTCGAAAATGAATCCAGCAACGGGAACTATTGTTTTCAGTGCAGCAATTAATGAAGTAGTATCATCAGGTGAGGGAGGATTACTTGGCATGGCGCTTCATCCTGATTTTCTAAACAATGGTTTATTATATGTCATCTATAATTATAACAGCACAAATGGTTATCGTGAAAAACTTGTTCGTTATATTTTCAGCAATAATTCAATCACAAATCCAACAACGTTAATTGAAAATATTCCTGCTTCCAGCATTCACAATGGATCAAGGATAAGAGTTGTGAATGAAAGCTCCGGTGTAAAAATATATTTTACTACCGGGGATGCGTCGAATGGATCTTCAGCACAGGATGTGAATTCAAGAAGTGGAAAGGTGTTGCGGCTAAATGCAGATGGAACTGTACCGCCAGATAATCCTATTGCCAACAATCCTCTTTGGACTTATGGCCATCGCAATCCGCAAGGTTTAGTTTTTGCAAATAATAAATTATACGAATCGGAACATGGGCCTAACATCGAAGATGAAGTGAACATAATAGAAAAAGGAAGAAATTATGGATGGCCAACTGTAAATGGACCTTGTGATGGAAGTGAAACTTCTTTCTGTGCGGGAAACAATATTAAAGAACCGATCTGGTCTTCTGGTGGAAATACAATCGCTGTTTGTGGTATCGATTATTATAATAGTGATAAGATACCAGCCTGGAAAAACTCCATATTGATGACCACATTGAAAGATGCAAGTCTTCGTCAATTAAAATTAAGTAATGACGGAAATTCGGTTGTGAGTGCTTCGATCTTCTTTAAAGATATTTATGGACGATTAAGAGATATTTGTATCTCCCCTTCAGGAAATGTGTATTTATGTACGAGTAATGGAAATAATGATGACAAGATAATTGAGGTGACCAACCCCCTGTCCCCCTACAGGGCTGACTTAGATCGAAGACGCTTTCACTCTCCCCAAATATTATCTTTTCCTTCAAGCCAGAGTTTTACTAATTCTGTTGTTACTGATTTGGGTCTTTCCAGCGGAAATCCTAATGCCCTTGACCAGCAAAGTGCTGCGAGTACCCCTAATGCACGACTCACCGCAAACAATACAGTGTAATATTCATATTCAACCAGGCCATAATGTACCAGCAATGCACCACTATGTGCATCGACATTTGGCCAGGGGTTTTTTATTTTACCTAATGATTGAAGGATCGGCGGCACTGTATCATAAATATTCCAAACGGTTTGCACCAGCGGGTCATCCGGCATGTGTTTTTTTCCAAAATCCATTTGCGCCGTGAATCGTGGATCAGTTTTTCTTAGGACTGCATGCCCATAACCGGGAACTACTTTTCCTTCACTCAATGTTTTCTTTACATATTCGGCGATCTGTTCTTTGGTCGGCATTTCAGTATCCAGTGCTTCACGCATTTCAAAGATCCATTTGATCACTTCCTGGTTGGCGAGACCATGCAATGGACCAGCAAGTCCATTCATACCGGCGGCATAACTTAAATATGGATCGCTCAATGCTGAGCCAACTAAATGTGTTGTATGTGCAGATACATTTCCTCCTTCATGATCTGTATGAATGGTCATGTAAAGACGCATTAGTTCTTTGAAACCTTCATCTTCATAACCAAGCATGTGAGCAAAATTACCTGCCCAGTCAAGCAATCCATTTGGTTGTATATGTTCATTATTCTTATACTTACGTCGATATACATAAGCTGCAATACGTGGCAACCTTGCTATCAGGTCCATCGTATCATCATAGGTCGGGTTCCAGTAATCTTTTTTATTTATTCCTTTTGCATATTCTTTTACAAAGTGGCCTTCTGTCTGTAATGCCATCACACCAGCTACAAACATAGTCATAGGATGGGCATAAGAAGGAAATGAATCGATCACATCAAATACATGGCTGGGTACATGACTGCGACGCTGCCATACATTGGTGATATGATGGACATCTTCGTCATTTGGTAATTCGGCAAGAAGCATAAGGTAAAAAAGTCCTTCAGGTAATGGTTCAGATCCATCGGGGGCTTTTGGTAATTTCTCTCTTAACTCTGGAATTGAATAGCCGCGAAAGCGAATCCCTTCCTGCGAATCGAGCAAAGAAGTTTCTGTTACCAACCCGGTGATACCACGCATTCCCTGGTAAATCTGGCTAAGGGTCACTTCTCCAATAACTTTATTTCCGTGTTGCTTTAGCAGATCCCTGATCTCGGCACTAGCCTCGTCAGCTTTCAGTTTGAATTTATCTTTAATAACTCCCATGATGCTGTGGATTTTTTTTCTGAGTAGGAATAACAAAGGTAAATAATCAGGTCTTTGTAAAAGAAAATAATTGACTGAAAGTTGAATTCTATATTACTTTGGTGCCTTGCGAAACAACCACCAACAGACGATCGTAAAAAAAAGATTGGGAACCCATGCTGCCAGCAACGGATGAAAATCTCCCTTGACCGAAAAGGTAGATGAGAATTTATCAGCAAGAATAAAAATGGCAGCGATAATAAGACCGATAGCGATATGCAACCCACTTCCTCCTCTTGTTCTACGACTGGCGATAATGGCACCAATAATAGTAAGCAGGAAAACGGAAACAGGAGTAGCGCTTCGGCGGTATCTTTCCACTTTCAACGTATTAAGACCCTCGGTGCCCCGCTCTTCTTCCATATGAATAATGTTCACTAATTGCGAAGTCGTTAATTTATCTTTTAGATAATAATCATATTTGAGATCGCCTGGCTTTAAATGAAGATCGATATTGTACGTAGGATATGTGGTAATTATCTCTCCTTTAGGCTCCACTTTTCTTTCAACCACATTTGATAATTGCCAATTTTTTTTTGTAGTGTCCCATTTCATGGCATCTGCACGCAGGTTATAAATTACTTTGTTGCCCTGTGTACGATGAAGAAAAAAACCGCCGGCAGTTTTCATAATGGAGTCATAATATTTGATCCCGATATACGAATTAGAATCTGAGCGACGATAATATGTGTCCTTATACCCAACCTGGCCAAGGTCCTGCCTGTCAAAATATTTTACATGAAAATTGCTCCTGATCTCATTCCCTTTTGGAATAAATTCCCTGCTGGCAAAATATAATATCGATGCAAGAATAATTCCTCCAAAAAAATAAGGCCTTAAAAAACGAATATAGCTGGTGCCTCCTGCAAGAATAGCGATGATCTCGGACCGCATTGCCAGACGGCTGGTGGTATAAATGACTGCGATAAATACAAACAAAGGAAACAGTAAACCCCATATATAAGGTATGAATCCAATATAGTATTGAACAAATATTTGCTTTGTGCTGAGTCCTGATTTTACAAAATTCTCTGTATGTTCACTGCTATCTACTGCTACAGCGATCAGCGTAAAGAGTATCATGCAAAAGAAAAAAGTAACGAGGATCTTTTTCAGTATATACCAATCGAGTTTCTTCATGCCACTTACAAAGGAAATAAATAATGATGAAAGATTTTGTGAAGAATTAGAGAAGGAATTTAAACGTAAACATTTCTTTTATCAAAGCTTTTGCTTCAATTTTTCAACCATATTTTTTTTCCAGGATAAAAATTCATCTCCTTTTATTTTTTTTCTTGCTTCGGCTACCAGCCACATATAAAATGCGAGATTGTGAATACTTGCAATAGTGAGTCCAAGAATTTCCTTTGATCTCAATAAATGTCTCAGGTAAGATTTGCTGTAATAATTACTCACTTCACAATCAAATCCATTATCAATTGGAGAAAAATCATGCTCCCATTTTTTGTTATCTATGTTAATAATGCCATTTGTTGTAAATAACATTGCATTACGTCCATTCCTTGTTGGCATCACGCAGTCAAACATATCAATTCCCATACCGATGCATTCCAAAATATTCCATGGTGTACCCACGCCCATTAAATAGCGGGGTTTATCTTTTGGCAAATGATCACAACAAAAATCACAGATCTCATACATTGTTGGCTCAGGTTCTCCTACACTTAATCCCCCGATCGCATTGCCGGTTGCATTTTTTGAAACTATGTATTCACATGATTCTTTTCTAAGTTCTTTGTGTATGCCGCCTTGTACAATCGGAAATAGGTTTTGCGTGTAACCATATTTTTCACCAGCAGTATTAAATTGATTAAAACACCTGTCGAGCCAGCGATGGGTCAGCTCCATACTCTTTTTTGCATACTTATAATCACTGCCGCCGGGCGGACATTCGTCAAAAGCCATAATTATATCGGCACCGATGCTGCGTTGAATATCCATTACTCTTTCCGGGGAGAATAAATGCCTGCTGCCATCAATATGACTTTGAAAAGTGACTCCTTCTTCTTTTATTTTTCGTGTTCCTGATAAAGAAAAGACCTGGTAACCGCCACTGTCAGTAAGGATAGGTTTTTTCCAATTGAGAAATTTATGAATTCCTCCTGCCTTTTCTATTGTTTCTAACCCGGGGCGCAAATACAAATGATAGGTATTCCCGAGAATGATCTGTGCTTTCACATCATTGGCAAGCTGGTGTTGAGTAACCGCTTTTACACTTCCAACGGTACCCACGGGCATAAAAATTGGTGTTGATATCTCACCATGATCGGTGATAATTGTCCCGGCTCTCGCCTTGGAATGCAGCTCAGTATATTCTAATTCAAATTTTAAAGAAGCCATAAGCGGATGCAATATAAAATTTATGGCAATCCGAACCTTTTCTTTTCAACACCTGTGAAATCAATTTAAAAAGCGTAACGTTGTTCTGCCCTATTTTCGCAGCCGCAAGCAACTATGGATCTTACATTTTTACAACACATCAATTGGTGGCAAATGATTTTTTATGCTTTTGCTGCCGTTACTTTCATCCAATTATTTTATTATTGCTGGTTTTTCAGCCGTGTCGCGTTTTACAAATCAAAAAAGAAATCAAGAAGTCAGCAGCACCCGGTATCGGTTATTGTTTGTGCAAGAGATGAAGATGAAAACCTGGCCCGCCATCTTCCGGGCTTATTGGTGCAGGAATATTCATCGACTTATGAAATAATTGCGGTAAATGATAACTCTGTTGATGATTCCAAATACATTTTGCAGGAACTTAAAAAAACATTTAAAGATAAACTGCATGTGGTGGAATTGACGCAGGAAGCAAAATTGATCAATGGGAAAAAATATCCGTTAAGCATAGGAATTAAAGAAGCAAATCATGAAGTGATGCTTTTAACTGACGCTGATTGCGTACCGGCAAGCGAACATTGGATACAAAAGATGCAGGAGGCTTATCATGATGGTGTAGAAATTGTTTTGGGTTATGGCGCCTATCATAAACGACCCGGCCTTCTAAATAAGCTTATCAGGTTTGAAACTTTTCATTCTGCTATTCAATATTTATCATTTGCATTAGCAGGCATTCCTTACATGGGTGTTGGGCGCAATCTTTCTTATAAAAAAGAATTATTCTTTAAGCAAAAAGGCTTCTCATCCATTAATCATATTCCTGGTGGTGATGACGACCTGTTTGTGAATAAATCAGCCAATAGAAAAAATGTTGCCGTAGTGATCGATAAAGAAGCTGCTACATTATCTATCCCAAGAAAAACATGGAATAGTTGGCTAAAACAAAAGTACAGGCATTACACAACTGCCAAATATTATAAGCCGGTTCATAAGTTTCTGCTGGGCTTATATACTTTTTCTCAATTCTTTTTTTACCCGTTATTTATCGCTTCCATTTTATTGTATGATTGGCGACTAGCTTTAATTGTTTTTGGAACAAGATTTATCGTGCAAGGCCTGATCTATTTTTTTGCCATGAAAAAATTGAATGAAAAAGATCTTTGGCCGATGTTCCTGTTCCTCGATATCTGGATGTTCTTTTATTACATCATATTTGCAAAATCGCTATGGCAAAAGCCACAACGAAGCTGGAATTAAATCAATTGCCACAGGCAATGTGAATAGTCAAAAGCAAATGGAAGTAATCCTGAAATACTTTTCTGATTTTACGCCGTTACAACTGAAGCAATTTGCTGCACTGGATCCTTTATATAAAGAATGGAACACCAAGATCAATGTGATCTCAAGAAAAGATATTGATGGCTTGTATGAAAAACATGTGTTGCACTCACTGGCGATTGCCGCAGTCTTTCAATTTGAGCCCGGTATGGAAATACTTGATATAGGAACCGGTGGCGGCTTTCCAGGTATTCCTTTAGCGATATTTTTTCCTGATGTGAAATTTCTTCTTGCCGACAGCATTGCAAAAAAATTGAAAGTGGTGGACGCAGTTGTAGAAGCAGTGGACCTTAAGAACGTAACAACACAGCATGTAAGAGTAGAAGAGATCAAAAACAGAAAATTTGATTTTGTGGTTTCCCGTGCTGTTGCACCATTAAAAGAACTTTGGAGATGGAGCAAGCCGCTGCTAAGAAGAAGTCGGGAGTCAGGAGTTCAGAGTCAAGAGTGGGAAACGAACTCTGGAGTCCGAACCAAGAACTACGAACTTTCTTCTTCCGGTCTTATTTGCCTGAAAGGTGGCGACTTAACGAATGAAATACATGATAGCGGAACCCGGCCACGGGTGATGGAAATATCCGATCTATTTAATGAAGAATATTTTAAGATGAAATACTTGCTCTTTGTGCCCCGTTAGGTGACAAAATATACCGGAAAGTGGTATTGTGGGTTTAGCCTCGGAAGCTACCTTTGAAAAATGAAAGAAATCAGCGTTTGCATTGTCGATGACATCAGTGAATTGAGACAAGCCCTTGAAGAGATCGTTTCCTCAGCCGATGGCTATAAATGTATTGGGACTATGAGCAATGTTTCCGAGGCTCTTACAAGAATCCCCTTACTAAAACCGGATGTTGTACTTATGGATATAAATCTTGGCGAAAGTGAAAGTGGCATAGATTGCGTGAGAGAATTAAAACCAATAACTCCCGGTACAAACTATATGATGTGTACGGTGTATGAAGATGATGAAAAAATATTTGAAGCATTAAGCGCCGGGGCCAGTGGTTATATTCTTAAAAAGACTGAACCACAGAAATTACTGGACTCAATAAAGGAATTGCATGAAGGCGGTGCGCCAATGAGCAGCCAGATCGCAAGAAAGGTTGTTGTTGCTTTTCGTGAAAAGCCGCTTGCTACCCATTCGCCGGGTATCGACCAATTGTCACATAGGGAAAAACAAATTTTGGAAGAGCTTTCCCGGGGATTGATGTATAAAGAGATCGCTAACGTTTTATTTATCAGCCCGGAAACAGTAAGAAAACATGTTTACCATGTTTATGAAAAGCTCCATGTTACCAACCGCGTGGAAGCTGTGAATAAGTATTTCGGTCGTTAAAAGAGATTTTTTATCCTTTCATCATAATATAAAAATACCACAAAAGTGGTATGGGCCAGGTGTAAGCTGGTTCTTAATTTTAGTTCCTATTTTGAATGGTCCCTAATAACCCGCCATTAATCTTAAACCTTTCCAAAGGCAATAAAATGTCTTAAAAAAAACCCGGAACAAATTCCGGGTTTTTTTTACTTTATTCCGCTTAAGTTAATCTTGTTATCCTTTCTTTGGACATCAGCCAATCTTTGCGAAGGATCGATCTCACCAACAGAAATATCACCCAGCTTATGCGATGACTCGATAATGTAAGTAGTATGTGTCCATTTCCAAGGCTCATAAACTTTCCTGGAAATGGAAGCATCTTCGGCAGGCTTTTCCCCAAACATAAGATACATGGGAATGTAATGAAGTTCTTTGCTGCCATCTTTAAACGTAAGTTGAAAATCTATTGGCATTGGAATATCTCCAACCCTGCGAATTCGTACTTTGGTCTTACCACCCTCTTCCCATAAACTATCGATACTGTAATCAATAGTTTTTGTTGAGCTGATCCAATATTCACGATACCAATCCAGCTTCATATCACTAACCTTCTCTGCTACTCTTATAAAATCATTTGCATTAGGATGCTTGAATCTCCACAAACGATAATACTCAAGCATGATCTTTTTCAAATTTTCTTCACCCGCGATATATCCTAATTGAGAAAGAAAAACGCAACCTTTGGAATAAACGGCATTGCTATATGCGAGGTTCGTATTGAAATGATCAGCATGTGTTGTCAATGGTTCTTCTCTTTCGCTTTTTACCAATGAATAATAACCACTATAATTACTGGAATGTGCAAAACTGGTATCGTTCCTAAGAAATGCTTTCGTTCTGTCAGTTGCAAATTCAGTAAAGCCTTCATCCATCCATGCATATTCGGATTCATTTGTACCAAGCATACCATAATACCAATTATGTAACCATTCATGAAGCCATGCACCCGGGCCTGCCAATAAAGTGGCCATAGGATATTCCATACCCCCATCACCACCATCAATAAATGAAAATTGTTTATAGGGATAGCCGCCAAAGTTTTTTTCAATAAATGGCAGCGCTTTTTCAGCATTATCCAAAATGTCTTCCCATTCTTTTACGCCACCTCTTCCCCCCGTTTTATATAACAAATGGAAAACAAGACTGTCTCTTATTTTTCTTGATTTATGAATAAACTCCGGATCGGCGGCCCACATAAAATCATGAACATTCGGTGCAATAAAACGCCATGATAGCTTATCTGTTTTAGGGCTTGGCACTTTTACTCCTTCTTTTTCGTATCCAAACCCGATCTGATCTGCATTTTGTAAATAGCCTGTTCCTCCGAGTAAATATGATTTGTCAATGTTTATTGTCACATCAAAATCACCCCACACTCCATAAAATTCTCTTGCAACATATGGTGTCGGATGCCAGCCTTCATAATCATACTCGCAGATCTTTGGGTACCATTGGCTCATTGAATAACGAACTTTGGTGTCAGGATTATCTCTTCCGCTTCTTCTTACCTGCAAAGGAACTTGTGATTCAAATTCCATCTCAAAAACAACTTTTGATCTTGGAAGGATCGGTTTATCAAGCTTTACTTCAAGAATAGTTTCCTGCATTACAAATTGCTGCGGACGTCCATTCATTTTTAAAGAAAGAATTTTATGATATCCTATCTCATCTGGTTTTAGATTCAAGATCCTGTCTTTTACTCTCGGGTCCCAATCCTGCCGGTTTCCAAAAAATGTTTGGCCAAGTATGCGGCTTCTCGTATCCATCATACTGTTTGGTTGAAAAGCATTAAAATATAAATGATAAAAAACACGGGTAAGTGTATCAGGTGAATTATTTGAATACTCCAATTTCTGATTTCCTTTGAACTGATTTTTTTGCACATTCATATCGATGTTCATCGTGTATTTAACACGTTGCTGCCAACGATCTGGCTGGGAAAAGGACATTATAGAACACAGACTGCCGATGCAAAGAAGTAATACTTTACTTTTCATTCATATTTTATTGAGGGTGCAAATTTCGATAAATACCTGTTATGTCAAAACAAAATTAATTGGGTGGTATTTTTTACTGAAGACGTTTAAGAAAAATAAAATAATATAAAGAATTGTGAATATTATTCTTTTCCCGCAATTATAATTACTATTTCACCTTTCACTGCTTTCTGTTTAAAATGATCACTAACCTCTTTTAAATTACCCCTTTTATTTTCTTCAAACATTTTTGTAAGCTCACGGCTGACAGAACATCGTCTTTCTTCACCGAAGAATTGAACGAACTCATCTAATGTTTTTACAAGACGCATTGGTGATTCATAAAAGATCATTGTTCTTTCTTCTTCTGCCAACGATTTCAAAAGAGTTTGCCTTCCTTTTTTCAATGGAAGAAATCCTTCAAACGTAAATCGGTTAGTTGGAATGCCGCTATTAACTAAAGCCGGAACGAAGGCAGTTGCTCCGGGCAAACATTCTATTCGAACATTATTTTTTATACATTCTCTTATTAATAAAAAAGCAGGATCAGAAATGCCCGGAGTCCCTGCATCAGTTACCAATGCCATTTTTTTCCCGGCCATTAATTGATCAATTAAGTGCTGCAACACTTTATGTTCATTGTGCTGATGATAAGGAGAAATAGGTTTTGTGACCTGGTAATGATTTAATAAATGAGAAGTTGTCCGAGTATCTTCTGCAAGAATAAGATCCACTTCTTTCAAAACATCCAATGCCCTGAGAGTAATATCTTTTAAATTTCCGATCGGAGTAGGAACGATGTAGAGCATGATGTGCTAATGTGCCAATATGCTAATGTGCTAAGTGTTTTAAAATTGGCACATCTGCACATTTGCTAATTTGCAAATTAGTTTACCGATACTTCAAAATATTCCATCACAGGATTTGCTAATAACTTCTTACTCGCTTCTTCTGCAAGTTGCTTTGCTTGTTCCGGTGAAGCAGCATTTAACTGAAGCGTAATATTCTTTCCTACTCTCACATCTTCTACACCACTTAAACCAAGATTCTGAAGACCACCCATCACAGCTTTACCTTGCGGATCAAGTAACTCTTTTAAGGGCATCACTTTTATCTGAACTGTATATGTCATGCGGATTTATTTTTAAAGAGCAAAGATACAATAACATAACTCACGAGTAATATTGGAACAGCGATCCACTGTAAAAAAATGGCAGCGACAATTCCAATTATTATTACCAAATATTTAGGTAAATTATTTTTAAGACTGAAGTCTTTAAACTTAAAACTCATTAACGGTAAATTGCTTACCATTAAAAAAGAAAGAAGAATTATTATTAAATAAAGTATCCACTTGTTTATTATATAATCAGTAATGTTGATCATATTAGTTGGAAAATGAAGAATTAGTGGCAATGAAGCAACAAAAAGCCCGGCAGCTGGCGTAGGCAATCCTTTAAAAGAATATTGCTGAGATTCATCCAAATTAAATTTGGCCAGGCGCCATGCGGCTGCACATGCAATTATTAATGCCGGCAAAAGAAATGCAATAGAAACGTCCAGGCCATTTTCTTCCTGTGCATAGCTGATCCTTAATAGCTGATAAACGACCAAAGCTGGAGCTACACCAAAACTTACTACGTCACTCAATGAATCTAATTGTTTTCCCATTGGTGAAGCCGCTTTAAATAAGCGGGCAACAAAGCCATCAAGGAAATCAACGATCGCAGCAAGAAAAATAAGAAGAGCTCCCCATGTAATTTTTTCGGGCAGGTCAACCATCGTATAACCTTCATTATTTATGAATGCAATTGTTTGCCCTGTTTGCAAAATCAAGATGATGGCCGTGGTACCTAAAAAAAGATTAAGTAAAGTAAAGAGGTTGGGGATTTGCTTCATGTAATTTGCCAATTAGCCAATATGCTAATGTGCCAATGCAATATAATTGTTCTTTTATTAGCACATTATTCAATCAGCAGATTATCTCATTAAACTTTCAATTTCTTCTACAGTTATTGGAATATTCTTCATTAGATCTTTGTTGCCATTTCGGGTTATCCAAACATTGTTCTCAATTCTTATTCCCATTCCTTCTTGTTCGATATAAATACCGGGTTCAACGGTAAACACCATTCCCGGTTTTATTGGTTCTGTCATAGTACCCAGATCATGTACATCAACACCCAGATGATGTGAAATACCATGATAAAGATATTTTCGATAAGCCCGGTTATCAGGATCTTCATTTTTTATATCTGATTTTTTCAACAAGCCTGCTTTCAAGAATAATTCGGTAGCAACATCCCCAGCTTTTTCATGATATTCCATAATAGAAATGCCAGGCTTCAACATCTCTTTACAACGATTGTGCAGATCAAGACAAGTGTTATAGACCTTTTTCTGTCTCGCCGTAAATTTTCCATTTACAGGAATCGTTCTTGTAAGATCTGCATTGTAGCCGCCATACTCAGCGCCAAAATCCATCAATATCATTTCGCCATTTTTGCATTCCTGGTTATTGGCAACATAATGCAATGTTCTTGCCCTGTCACCACTTGCCAAAATGCTTCCATAGGCAGCACCAGTGGCCCTTTGCATCAAAAAAGAATGAAATATCTCGGCTTCGATCTCATACTCCCACACACCGGGGTTTATGAATTGAAGCAATCGCCGAAAAGTATTATCGGTTATATCAATCGCTTTTTGTAAAACTTCAATTTCCAATGGAGTTTTTATTGCACGAAGTCTTTTTAAAATTTGTGCACTGCGTTTATAATTATGCAAAGGATATTTTCTTTTCATTTCCTCAGCATAACGATAATCTCTTACAGGCACCCAATTAGCTTTACGGTCATGTTCATTTGTATTCAAATAAATAGTATCACTCCAGTGTATCCATTTTTGTAATAAAGGTTCAACACTATCAAGCCATACGATGTTTTCAATTCCTGACGCAGCAGTTGCTTCTTCTTTGCGTAATCTTTTGCCATCCCATTTTTCTTTCAATTCGTTCGGCCGAACCAACACTAATATTTCTCGGAATTTTTTTTCAGGATTATCTGGAAAAAGGATCAGCATACTGTCTTCCTGTATCACACCCGTTAACCAAAACAGGTCTGAGTTTTGTTTGAACTTATGAAGCGCATCGGCATTCATCGGCAATTCATCATTGCTGTTAAAAATGGCGATCGAGTTTGGCGCCATTTCTCTTATAAACCGTTTTCTGTTTTGAATAAAGATCTGCTGGTTTAGCGGAAGGTATTTCATTGCAAAAATTATTTTTAAAGATAAGTCTGAGCATTTAGCCAGTTGTCTATCATTATCCCCAAAAGTTGATAAAAAACATTTAGGAAAAATTTCAATCGTTGATTTTGCAATAGTACTATTAATCAATGACTTTTAGCCACAGACTATTCTTAGTTTTGTTGCATTATAATGTGTGTTACGAACACTTGTTTGTTTCGAATATGGTTTGTACCCTACCTTTGCCCTCAACATTAAAATAAAAGCTTGGCTATGTCAGTTCCGACCATTTCATTTCCCACCAAAAATCTCATGAAGTCTGTTTTAAAGTTCTCTGAAAATGTTCATTATCAAACCTCTCCTGGGGATCTTGTTCTTGATACTCTTCGTCTTGGAGAAGGAGTTTTAAACGATACCGGCGCCTTGGTAATTCAAACCGGGGAGTTCACCGGCAGAAGCCCGAAAGATAAGTTTACAGTGAAAGATGAGGTCACAGAAAAAACAGTTCATTGGAACGAGTTTAATATTCCTGTTGATGAAAAATATTACCATATCATTTATAAAAAAATGATCGATTACCTTGAAAGACTTCCGGAGTTATGGGTAAGAGATTGCTATGCTTGTGCTGATCCCCGTTACCGTCTTAATGTTCGTGTGGTAAATGAAAAACCATGGAGTAATCTTTTTGCCTACAATATGTTTTTAAGACCGACTGAAGAGGAGCTTGAAAATTTCAAACCCGAATGGCATGTGATATCATGCCCCGGCTTGAAGCTTGATCCGAACGAATGTGGGACAAGACAATATAATGTATCGCTTGTTTCTTTTAAACATAAAATGATCCTGATCGCTGGTTCTGGTTATACAGGTGAATTGAAGAAAGGAATTTTCACGATCCTTAATTATATTTTGCCACAAGACAAAGATGTATTGAGCATGCATTGCAGTGCAAACATGGGAGAAAATGGAGATACTGCAATTTTCTTTGGACTAAGTGGTACTGGTAAAACAACATTAAGCGCCGATCCAAATCGTATGTTGATTGGCGATGACGAACATGCATGGACATCTGATAATATTTTCAACTTCGAAGGAGGTTGTTATGCAAAATGCATTCACCTTACCGAAGAAAAAGAGCCAGAAATATTTCAAGCAATACGTCACGGCGCACTGGTTGAAAACACAAAATTTTATCCCGGCACTAATAAAATAAATTTTGAAGACGGATCGGTTACTGAAAATACAAGAGTATCTTATCCTATAGATTTTATCAGTAATGCTCAGCAGCCATCGATCGGTGGTTTACCAAAAAATATTTTCTTTCTAACATGCGATGCATTTGGTGTGTTACCTCCGATATCAAAACTTACTCCGGGACAAGCCATGTATCAATTCATCAGCGGCTATACAGCAAAAGTTGCCGGCACTGAAACAGGAATTACAGAGCCTAAACCGACTTTCAGTGCTTGCTTTGGTGCGCCGTTCCTTCCATTGCATCCCGGGAAATATGCAATGATGCTTGGGAAAAAAATGCAGGAGAATAAAGTAAATGTTTGGTTGATCAACACGGGATGGACGGGCGGAACTTATGGGGTTGGTAAAAGAATGAAATTATCTCATACCCGTGCAATGATAACCGCAGCATTGGAAGGTAAATTGGATAATGTGATTTATGAAAATCATGAGGTGTTTGGAGTAGCAATGCCTGTGAGCTGTCCGAATGTTCCTGCTAAAATTTTGAATCCACGAAATACATGGGCCGACACAAATGCTTATGATGAGAGAGCAAAATGTCTTGGCGGATTGTTTGTAAAGAATTTTGAAAAGTATGCGGCCGGAATTTCCGAAGAAGTGCTTGCCGCTGCTCCGAAAATGTTATAAGGCTCAATTGTTGCTTGCCAAGACCCCGGTATACAAAGCTGGGGTTTTTCAATTTAGCCTCACCCCTCGGTCCTCTCTCCTCCAGAGAGGGGAGGCCAGGCTTCAGAATTACACTCAGCTTTAGTAATTAAGCATTTCAACAAATAAACATAGCTCATCTTCAGTTTTAAGAAACTCTTTGAACTTTATTTATCAACTTGCTGCTATTATTTAGCCATGAACCGATCATTTCTCGTAACAGCCTTCATTTTCCCCTTGCTCCTTTTATCACAATTGGAAGAAGATTTTATAAAATGGAACGAGAGCAGAAAATTAACATGGGATGATTTTAAAGCAGCGCCACTACAATTGGGAAGCACCGCTGCAATGACCACCACTCATCTTGGTTTCTCCTATAACGTTGCCAATGGAAAAATAACTTACAAGATCGATTGCCAGTTTGAAAAAAATAAATCATGGGGCCTGGTAAAAAATGATTGGATACTGAAACACGAACAAGGACATTTTGATATTGCAGAAATTTTTGCAAGAAAACTAAATAAATCTGTTGGCGAATACCAATTCAATAAAAATACATTTCAAAAAGATCTTGATGCCATTTATAAATCAATTGTTGATGAAAAAGAAAAATATCAACAACAATATGATGATGAAACTGACTACAGCCGCACCAAAACCAAACAGGAAGAATGGTTTAAAAAAATTGAATCTGAATTAAAACAAAATAAAACCTGGGCTGGTTACTAAAAGGAAAGGTAACAATACTACGCTAAAGGAAATACCATTGATCATCTCTTCAATACAGCAAAATAATATTGTCCTCTCAAAATTTCTTCTTAAATTTCCAATAGAAACTTTTTCCTAAGACAATTCATCAGAACTGCCGCCCATATTAAGCAACAAAGAAAACCCCACGATTGCCGCATTTCTCCTGATTGTTAATTTCTCCGTTTCCTATAAGCATTCTTCAATAACCGCTGGAAAACCTTCTACCCGCAAGTCATCATCAATTGTTTCTTAATTGCCTTTAATAGGCACGTGATATGTTTTTTAAACCTATCAAAAAACCATCTTATGGAAAAGAAACTAGTTCCATTTGTTGCAAAACTGCTCCTGGCAGCCTGCAATCAATATCAAAATCTTGAATGTTATTATTCCCATCCTCGTTTCAGTTTTTAACAAGGACTCAAATTTTTTAACTAAAAACCTTAAATCTATGTCAACAAAACTCACCACCGTTTTTTTTCTTCTTATTGCAGGTATCCTCAGTTCCTGCGGTACAAGCAAAAAATTAGAAGCAGCGAATTCACAGATTGCCGATCTGCAATCACAGACCAGCCAGTTAAGTTCTGAGAATAGCCAGCTAAACTCTAAAGTGAGCAGCCTGAACAAGCAGGTATCAGATCTTACTGCACAGAATAAAACTGTGAATGATCAATTCACCAGTTATAAAAA
>DASTZB010000605.1:0-23886 GCA_035764525.1 Chitinophagaceae bacterium
ATCGGAATTATTGAAAAGTTTTTGCCAAAACAACTTTCGGCCGTCGAATTAAGATCAGAAGTGGCCGCAATAATTACAGAAGTTGGCGCTTCTTCTCCGGCTGACATGGGAAAAGTAATCGGGGCAGCAACAAAAAAATTAGCGGGAAAAGCTGATGGAAAAACTATTTCCGCGTTGGTAAAAGAGCTTTTATCTAAGAGCTAACAATAAATAATGATCCTTGATATACTTGTTGCGGTGATCTTAATTCTTGCCATCATCAAAGGGTACCGGCAAGGATTGATCGTTGCGCTTTTCTCATTTATAGCATTTATAATTGGTCTTGCTGCCGCCATCAAACTTTCTGTAGCGGCAGCTGGCTATATTGGTAAAGCCGTTAAAGTTTCAGATAAGTGGTTGCCGGTAATTTCTTTTGCTGTTGTTTTTCTGATCGTTGTTTTGCTGGTAAGATTGGGTGCGAAGTTTATTCAAAAAACTGTTGAGCTTGCGATGCTTGGGTGGGCAAACAGGGTCGGCGGGATTTTACTATATGTCGGTTTGTACCTATTAATTTTCAGCGTGCTGCTTTTTTATGCGGATCAAATGAATTTTATAAAGCCAGAAACAAAAATAGAATCAGTTACTTATTCCTATATTCAGCCCTGGGGACCGAAACTAATGGAAGGATTGGGAAAAATTATTCCGCTTTTTAAAGGGATGTTTCAAGACCTTGAAGATTTTTTTGATAGCGTTTCTAAACAAGTTCCGCCAGCTAATTAATTTTTGAATGTCAGCATTCAATTAACCCTGAACTTTGCAGTAAATCAACTATTTTAGCAAAAATTAATTGCTGGGAATATTATGCCCTACGAGGTAAAAAATAAGGATAAATTTAAGTTCGTCGAAGAAGGTGAAGGAGAACCGCTTGTCCTTTTGCATGGATTGTTTGGAGCCCTTAGCAACTTCGAAACACTTATTGAGTATTTCCGTCAACATAATAAAGTTATTGTGCCGATTTTGCCATTATTTGAATTAGATATTCTTCATTCAACAGTGGGTGGAATTGCAAAATTTGTACATAGATTTCTAGAATCAAGAGATCTGAAAAATGTGCATCTTCTTGGAAATTCACTCGGAGGACATGTGGCGTTGGTTCATGTATTGAAACATCCGGAAAGGATCAAATCATTGATACTAACCGGAAGTTCTGGTCTGTTTGAAAACGGGATGGGGGATAGTTATCCCAAGCGCGGAGATTATGAATATATCAAGACAAAGACCGAATTAACCTTTTACGACCCTAAAACTGCCACTAAAGAATTGGTGGATGAAGTGTATGGTATAATCAATAACCGTATCAAAGCTATCAAGATAATTTCCCTCGCAAAAAGTGCCATTAGAAATAATCTTGGCGAAGAACTCAATCAAATCAAACAACCTACGTTATTAATATGGGGGAATAATGACAACATTACGCCGCCATTTGTAGCTCGTGAGTTCAATAAGTTGATACCCAACAGTGAATTGCATTTCATAGATAAATGCGGGCATGCTCCTATGATGGAGGTGCCAGATGAATTCAATATCATATTGCATAAATTTTTAAAAAAACTCAACGAGCCTGCAACAGTAGCATAGGAGTTGCTGTCTCTAAATGAAAAGCCGCTATTCATGTTAACCCGTGAACTCATATCTCCATCTTTACCAGTTCTTCATTTGCATGATAAAGTTTTTAATTCACTGCAGATGATGAATGATTGCCATGTGTCTCACCTAGCGGTCGATGACGATGGCAAATATGTGGGGTTAGTGAATGAAGAAAGTTTGATGCAGGCACCGGATGACACTGTTGAGATCCGGCAAATGAAAGAAAGCTTTCCAGGTTTTTTTGTGAATGAAAATGATCATTTCCTGAAGGCATTGCAACTTGCAGTGGAAAACAGGCTCAGTGTTATACCTGTGATCGATGAAAACAAAAATTTGCTTGGTGTCGTAAGTTATCGTGAATTGTTGAAGCAAGCGTCTGAATTCATGAATGTAAAAGATCCTGGCGGGTTAATTGTATTGGAATTGGAAAATAACAGTTATTCTTTTAGTGAAATAAGTCGACTTGTGGAAACAAATGATGCACAGATCACCCAACTGAATACCTATACAAATCCACAGACCGGATTAATGCAGGTTACGATAAAGATCAATAAAACAGAAATATCAGATATTGTCGCCACTTTTCAACGCTATGAGTATAATGTAAAATATTATTTTGGCGAAGAATTGTATGAGAATGAACTGCGGAGTAACTATGATAACCTAATGAATTATCTCAAACTCTGATGTATTTCTCTTCTTTTTTGAGCCTCAAAATCGATTATCTTAGAAACTGGTTTTTATACAATAGAGTTATGCAGCGGATGGCGAAATTTTCAGGGATCATTTTTATCACAGTTATATCTGCGGGATTTGTGAATGCACAATCCGGAATGTCAGAACTACCAATTACAGATACATCCGTTAATTATTATTTTCAAAAGACAGGCGTAGAGAATGCTTTTACAGTCAGAGAAATAGCTATCTCTGGAAATAAGAAAACGAAAGAATCAGTTATTCTCCGCGAACTTTCTTTTGCATCAGGAGAAACGTATGCTCTATCTGAGCTTGTGAAAAAATTTGAAATAGCGAGAAAGCAATTATTAAATACTGCTTTGTTTCATGAAGTGGTGGTTGCTTTAAAAAGCTTTGAAGGTAATAATGTAGACATACTTATTGCTGTTAAGGAGAGATGGTATTTATTTCCTGTTCCTTATATAAAGTTCGTCGACCGGAATATTAATCAATGGGTGGTGGAACAAAACGCAAAGCTCAACCGGGTTAATTATGGACTAAAATTATTATACAATAATGTCAGCGGTCGAAATGATAAATTAAATCTCTACCTGATCAATGGATATACTAAACAAATATCACTTAGTTATGACAGGCCTTACATCGATAACAAAATGAAATGGGGCATCAATACGGGAATATTGATTGGCAGGAACAGGGAAGTAAACTACAATACCATTAATGATAAGCAGGTGTTTTTTAAAGACACTAATAATTTTGTTCGTTCTTTTTTTAAGGTATTTGGTGAAGCAACTTATCGCCCCGCAATAAAAACAAGACATCGCTTTGGGGTTTCTTATACTATAGAAACAATAACTGATACTATAGAATCACTTAATCCTTCTTATTTTACAAACGGAAGAAATAGAATTTCGTTTCCCGAATTTTATTATCTCATGAATTATATTGATGTTGATTATAACCCTTATCCATTAAAAGGATATATAGCAGAATTATATCTTGCAAAAAGAGGTCTTAATAATGTAATAAATATGTGGTTATTGAGTGCAAAAGCAAGTGGTAGTTGGGAAATAGCAAAGAAAACATATTTCGGTGCAAGAGTAGCAGGTGTTATCAAATTTCCTTTTTCACAGCCTTATTTTAATCAACGGTTGCTGGGCTACAGTGATTTTTTTATGCAGGGATATGAATATTATGTGATAGATGGAGTAGCAGGCGGGTATGTGAAAGCACTTTTATCGAGGGAGATCCTGAATTTAGGTTTTCATGTAAAAAGAAAGAAAGATGTGATACCATACCGTGTACCATTCCGGGCCTATGCAAAAACTTTTGTAAATGCCGGCTATGCGTATCATCCCGATCCTGAAACGAACAAGTTAAATAACCGCATGCTGTATTCATGGGGGGTTGGTATTGATATTATCACTCACTATGATTTTACTTTGAAGTTTGAGTGGACTTTCAACCTGTTAGGGGAAAACGGTTTATATTTACACAGAAAGTCCTATTTCTGATTCTCCCCATTTATGAAGATTGCTATTTACAGCAGGTTACTGGAAGAAGATAAGCGAAGCGATGTTCAGTTTTTTTTTGACGAGCTGGCCCGTCAGAAAATTGCAGCTGCAGTTTTTCTGCCATTTTATGAGGAAATAAAAGACCGTATCAATCTCCCTGCCGGTACATCAACTTTTTATTTATCTGATGATCTTACAAATGATATAGAATTTGTCATCAGTCTTGGTGGCGATGGTACTTTACTTGACACTGTCGGATTAGTCAGAGATAAAGGGATACCAATCATGGGGATCAATTTCGGAAGACTTGGCTTCTTAGCAAGTATCGGACGTGAGCAATTAGCTGATGCAGTCAAGGCATTAAAAAAACAAACTTATGTGATCGATAAAAGAACAATGATCCATTTGGATGCAAGTATCTCAATGTTCGGCAATGTACCTTTTGCATTAAATGAATTTTCCATTCATAAAAGAGATACCGCCCCAATGATAAAGATTCATACATATCTGAACGGTGAATTTTTAAATACATACTGGGCTGATGGATTAATTGTTGCCACTCCAACCGGATCTACAGGTTATTCATTAAGCTGCAACGGACCGATCATGTTTCCGGACTCGGGAAGTTTTTTAATAACGCCGGTAGCTCCACATAACTTAAATGTAAGGTCCATCGTCGTGCCTGACGATAATATTATTTCTTTTGAAATAGAAAGCCGGACAGACCACATCATTTGTGCACTCGATAGTCGTCGTGAAATCGTTAGTAAAAATGTACAGCTGGCAGTAAAGAAAGAAGCGTTCCTGCTTAACCTGCTTCGTCTTACTGAAAACAATTTCCTTCAAACACTGCACAATAAGCTAACCTGGGGCCTTGATAAAAGAAATTAGAACCACGATTGAAAGGTTTTTTTTTGAGATTATGAGGAAAATGAAAGAGGATTTTTTAGTAGAAGTCCCTCTGACCAAAATTATCCGAATACAATAATCTGTGAAATCGGTATTAATCTGGACAATCAGCGATAGTTTTTTTCGTTTTAAGAGACTGAATTCTTATTTTGCAAAATGTTTCGGACACTCTCACTTCTGACGGTCATTGGTTTATCTTCACTTTTTGTTTCGGCTCAGCGTGAAGCTGTGGTACAAGAAGGCGAATTTGGCGTTGGTCTTGGCGCCGGTCATTACTTTGGAGACTTAAATACAAGAGCTCATTTGAACAGACCCAAAATTGCCGCCACCGCTTTTTTCCGTAAAAATTTTGGTAACTATATAGCTATAAGAGTAGGCGCAAGTTTTGCACAATTAGGGTATTCAGACATATATAATACCCATAATGACTATATGCTGGCCCGCAACCTTAGTTTTAATTCTAATGTTTGGGAATTAGCACTACAAGGCGATTTTAATTTTTTCCGATTTATGCCGGGTGAGCCAGGATATAATTTCACGCCGTATGTAACTTTTGGTGTTGGGGTTTTTAATTATGATCCTTTCGCAATGTTGTCTGGTCAAAAATATTTTCTTCGTCCATTGAATACGGAGGGGCAGGGCAGTGCTCAATATCAAGACCGCAAGCCTTATGGTTCTATGGCATTCAGCATTCCATTGGGCGTTGGGTTTAAGTATTGCATCAATGAAAGCATAAATGTTGGTTTTGAAATTGTACATCGTGTTACAGGTACCGACTATCTTGATGATGTAAGTAAAACTTATGTTGAGGGTTCTTTATTTCCTCCACTACCTGACGGCAGCCCATCACCGGCCTATTTATTACATGATCGTTCTTATGAAGTAGGCGAACCGATCGGGATTGTTGGACGGCAGCGCGGTATCAGTACACAAAAAGACCAGTTTGCTACTGCTATTTTTTATATCTCTTTCAACCTCCAGAGCTATAAATGTCCATCGGCTAACTAAGAGCATTAATATATTTTTTTAAGAACTACCCAAGGGTAGTTTTTTTTATTTTCTTACCTTACTAGGGTTTAAAAGGTTGGTATGGCATAATAAATGTTTCTATTTTTTACTTACAATTAAATTAAATACCATGACACTAATTGGATTTTTGGTTCTGCTTGCAATAGCTGCAATATGTGGCGCAATAGGACAATCATTGGCCGGTTATGATTTGGGCGGATGCCTTGTATCAATTATAGTTGGTTTTATTGGTGCCTGGCTTGGTATGTGGATCGCCGGAAAAATGGGATTACCCGAATTTTTTACGATCAATATTCAAGGGAAACCCTTCCCTATCATTTGGGCAATCATTGGCTCAGCCATATTTACGCTGATCATGGCTTTACTACGAAAAGTATTTGTAGGTTCTAACAGGCCTTAATTTCCTCCTTGTGTTAGATCGACTCCCGAAAATATCTGTGTTGTATATATCTTCATATTAACGCAGCAATATGAATTTACAAAGCAAGAATTGGAAGGCAAGGATGCATGAAGTAATTTTTGAGTCCAATACTCCTGCAGGAAAAGCATTTGACATTTGCCTATTAATATCTATTCTCACCAGCATTGCTGTAGTAATGCTTGACAGCATTTCATCCGTTCATATACGGTATGAAAAATTTTTTTTTATGCTTGAATGGGGGTTTACAATTTTATTTACAATTGAGTATTTACTTAGATTGATCTGTATAAAAAAACCCGTTCGGTATGTTTTCAGTTTTCTTGGATTGGTCGATTTGCTTTCAATTCTTCCCATGTATCTGAGCATATTTCTGGCTGGTGCCCAATCTCTACTCGTATTCAGAGCACTTCGGTTGTTACGCATTTTCAGGATTTTCAAATTATCACATTTCCTCTCTGAAATGAGCTTTCTTAGGGAGGCGATAAAATCCGCTGCAAAAAAAATAAGCATATTCACGCTGTTTGTTTTGGCAATAGTCATTATTCTTGGATCAATAATGTATATCGTAGAATCTGATGAAAATGGATTCACCAGCATTCCCGAAAGTATCTATTGGGCTATTGTAACCATTACAACAGTAGGTTATGGAGATATTGCACCTGTAACACCTGCCGGAAAGTTTATTGCAAGTGTGATCATGTTAATGGGCTATAGTATCATCGCAGTTCCCACCGGAATTGTAACTACCGAAATTGCTTTGATGTCAAGATCAGAAAAAAAAGGATCTGAGTCCTGTCCGGGTTGCGGGAAAGAGGGTCACGATAGTAATGCGGTATTCTGCAAGTATTGTGGCGAGAGATTGTGATCTGTTCCATTTAGTCATCTTCTTTTTGCCTCTTTCCTTCCTCAATATTGATTAAAACATCGGCTCTATTTTTCCTAACTTTGGTCGCTAAATTTTTATCGCAAAATGTCTGATCTATTAAGCCAGGTGGATAAAACTCGTCTTCCCCGTCATATCGCCATCATCATGGATGGTAACGGACGGTGGGCAAAAGAACAGGGGCAAGACAGGCTTTTCGGTCACTTTCATGGAGTGGAAAGTGTCAGAAATATTGTTGAAGGCTGTGCCGAGTTGGGTGTTGAATATTTAACCCTTTATGCATTTTCAACAGAAAATTGGGACAGACCGGAATATGAAGTAGTGGGTTTAATGGAATTACTGGTTTCTACAATTCATAACGAAGTCGAAAGCCTTCATAAAAATAATATCCGCCTGCATGTGATTGGCGATATGAATATGCTGCCAGAATATGCAAAAAAAGAATTGGAAGAAGCCCTGGTTTACACAAAAAATAATACGGGCCTTAATCTTGTCATGGCTTTGAGCTATAGTGGCCGGTGGGAATTATTGAATGCGGTTAAAAGCATAGCACATAAAGTAAAAATAGGAGAGTTAGCCGTGGAAGATATCGACCAGGATACCTTGCAGCAACATCTTGTTACGAGTGGTTTACCTGATCCCGAACTGATGATACGAACCAGCGGCGAATACCGGATCAGCAATTTTCTTTTATACCAATTGGCCTACGCGGAACTATATTTTACCCATGTACGCTGGCCGGATTTTAGGAAACAACATTTATACGAAGCCATCATTGATTACCAGGGAAGAGAACGAAGGTTTGGAAAAACAGGAGAACAGGTAAAAACTGAAGAAATTAGTCATTAAATCCAAATAAAGCGAAATGAGGGAAGTAGTCAATGATGGAACTTTCTAATTTGACCAATTTGTTTCCTTTCTTTAACAAACACTTCAATTTTTTACCGTTAATTTGCCGCCTTTAAAGGCGATCCCTGTGGACTTCTTCGATGAATTCCTTTGGACCGATAACATTGACTGAACTGATCAACTAACAATGCAAAGAATTCTACAAAGATTTTGCTTACTGTTTACGGTAGTCTTTACTTCCATACTCAGCGTAAATGCTCAAAACCCAACCGACACAGTTCCAAAACCGACTTCAGTTGATCCGAACCTTCTTGCATGGCAAAATGCTACACGGCCAAAAGAATATAAGATCGCAAACATAAAAACCACGGGTGTTTTCTTTCTGGACTCAGCTATTGTCGCAAGCATATCTGGCTTACAGGTGGGTGATAAGATCCTTCATCCCGGTGGCGATGAATTTCCAAAAGCTATTGCAAACCTGTGGAAGCAACGATTATTTTCTAATGTTGAAATATATGTTACAAAAGTTGATGGCGATTTTATAGACCTGGAGATCCATGTAATGGAAAGGCCAAGACTTGGCAATTATCATTTTAAAGGAATAAAAAAATCAGAAGAAGAAGAATTGGTAGGAAAAATTGGATTGGCTAAACAAACAATTGTAACTGAAAATACCCGCCGCACAGCCAATGAGGTTATAAAAAAGTATTATGGAGAAAAAGGGTATCTCAATTTAAAACTTGAAATACAGGAAAGACCAGATACAAGTTTTATAAATTCCATTTTTATGACCTTTATCATTGATAAAGGCGAGAAAGTAAAAGTCAACGATATTAATTTCTTTGGCAATGAAACGGTTTCAGATCTTAAGCTAAAGAAGCAGATGAAAGGCACACATGAGGTGAGCCGGTTAACACTTTATCCGGCAAAGGATTCTACTCTCTTTGGAGAAAACCAGCAGATCACTTTTAAGCAATACATGCATGACCTGGGTTTTCTTTCTATCACAAAAACAAAGAATTTTCTTGACCCCTGGTTCCGGTTTAAATTATTCTCTTCCGCAAAGTTCAATGAAAAGAAATTTAATGAAGACAAAGAAAAAATTATCGAATACTATAATTCTATTGGGTATCGCGATGCGATAATTGAAGATGTAAAACCTTATACAGTTTCCAGTGGAAATATCAATATAGATTTCAAAATAAGTGAAGGTCATAAATACTATTTTGGAAATATTACATGGAAAGGAAATTCTAAATACAGCGATTCAGTGCTGAATGTGATCTTAGGTATTCATAAAGGAGATGTTTACAATATTGAAACGCTTAACCAACGACTGGGTAAACAATTAACACCAGAAGGGGGTGATATTAGCGGATTATATATGGATGACGGCTATCTTTTTTTCCGCGCAGAAGCAGTGGAAACAGCCGTTTATAACGATACCATAGATCATGAAATAAGAATGATCGAGGGTCCGCAGGCAAGAATTAAGAATATAAAAATATCGGGTAACGACAGAACAAAAGAACACGTCATTCGTCGGGAGCTCAGAACAATTCCCGGTGAGCTTTTCAGCCGTGCTGATCTTATCCGTTCACAACGGGAATTGGGCCAATTGAATTATTTTAACCAGGAAACAATCGGCATTAACCCGATTCCAAATCCTGATGATGGGACAGTTGATATTCATTATAAGGTAGAAGAAAAATCTTCTGACCAATTGGAACTTTCAGCTGGTTGGGGTGGTGGAATTGGATTGACAGGAACATTGGGTGTTTCATTCAACAATTTTTCTATAAAAAATATTTTCAATAAAAAATCGTGGGATCCTTTGCCAACAGGAGATGGACAAAAGCTGAGTCTTCGTTTACAATCAAACGGTAAACAATACAGCTCATATAATTTTTCATTTACTGAACCCTGGCTTGGCGGCAAAAAGAGAAACTCACTAACTCTCTCTTTTTATAAAAGCAAATATGCTAATGGTTATGATTATGTAAACAACCGCTTTAGTGACGAGATAGCTAAGAATAGTTACATGAAAACAACGGGCTTCAGTGTATCGCTTGGCAAGCAATTGAAATGGCCTGATGATTTTTTCAGTCTAATTCATACTGTTAGCTTAACGCAGTATAACATGAAGAACTACCCGGTATTTCCGGGGCTTGATAGTGGTCTTTCAACTAATATTAGTTATAAACTTACATTACAAAGAAATTCTGCTGGTCCTAATCCAATATTTCCTACTAGCGGCTCTAATTTCATGGCAAGTGTTCAGTTTACTCCGCCTTATTCTCTCTTCAATGAAAGTATTGAAAAAGAAAACTCATACAGACATCCTGAATATCACAAATGGAGATTCAATGCAGAGTGGTATGTGCCACTTGGCAAACCATTGGGTGCCGAAAAGAACAGGCAATTCATTATAAAATTGGCGGCGAAGTATGGGTTTATGGGAAAATATAATCGCAATCTTGAAATATCACCATTCGAAAGATTCCAGCTTGGTGACGCCGGTATGTCAAATAGCTTCGGAGTACTGGGATATGACATCATTGCGCATCGCGGTTACCCCATTTATCAAAACTCAAACCCCAGTATTAATCCATCTGAGGATGTATCCCAGGCATCAAGATTCTTTACCATATTTAATAAATACCAGTTAGAATTGCGTTATCCTTTTGCCACTAACCCCCAAAGTACTATTTACGGTCTGGCATTTTTTGAAGCAGCGAATGGCTGGTATAGTTTCAAAGAATACAATCCTTTCCGCCTGCGCAGAAGTGCTGGTTTAGGTATGCGGTTCTTCCTGCCTATGTTTGGCTTGTTAGGATTTGACTATGGTATAGGTATAGATCGTATTAAACCGGGAGGGGGATTAAAAGATGCATCCAAGTTTACATTTATGCTGGGTTATGAACCGGAATAAAAATTTTTAACCAAACTTCATTACTACTATTTAACTTCCGTTGCGACGCTCCGTTCAACATATTATTCAATGTTCAACAATTGCGTCGCCCCGACTTAGCCGGGATACGTTCTGTAATTCTATTCATCATTAAAACATTTCAATATGAAAAAAGTATTGCTTGTAGTATGTAGCATATGGCTCGCAACATTTGCTGCCAATGCGCAGAAATACGCCATTATTGATACTAAATATATCCTCGACAAGTTGCCGGAATATAAAGAGGCACAAAAGAAACTTGATGACATCGCTACCGGGTGGCAAAAAGAAATTGACGTTCAACAAGCCGATCTGGATAAAATGTATCGCGACTTTGAGGCTGAACAAGTAATGCTAAGTGAAGAATTAAAGAAAAAAAGAGAAGATCAACTATTCAATAAAGAAAAGGCATTGCGTGATCTGCAACGTAAACGCTTTGGTTTTGAAGGCGATCTGTTTAAGAAGAGACAAGAGCTTGTAAAACCTGTGCAGGACAAAGTTTACAATGCAGTACAGAAGCTCGCAGTACAGCGCAGCTACGATTTTATTTTAGATAAAAGTGAAGGAATTACCGTTATCTTTGCCGACCCAAAATTGGACAAGAGTGAAGATGTACTGAGAGAATTGGGAATAAAATAGAAAGAAGATCCGGGGCCAAAAGTGTTAAAGATTTCTAAAGAGGCAACTTTACTCTTTAGAAAATACTCATAAAAAACAATAACGTAAATCAAAATGAAAAAGATCATTGCAATTTTTGTGTTGGCTGCCGGCCTGATTAGTGGCACTGTACAAGCTCAAAGCAAATTCGGATTTATCCGGGTTGATGAAATGGTATCCCTGATGCCGGAATTGAAAAAAATAGATACCTTACTTACAAGTTATCAAAACGATACTTTGCCAAGAACATATAATTATCTTTTATCCCAATATCAGCATTACGATAGCATTGCAAACGATTCTGCTCATCAAACAGTAGTAGTACGCCAGCAAGCTTCAAGACAAAGAGCAGATTTCCTTGGTGAATTACAGAATTGGCAATCTTCAGCGCAACAGCTGATCGAAGCAAAGCAAAATGCCCTTTTACAGCCCGTATATGATAAAGTTTTAAAAGCAATTGATGAAGTAGCAAAAGAAAAAGGATACACGTACATATTTAACCGTGAATCCTTATTAGTGGGGCCGCCAGCGGATAACATATTGTCAATGGTCGCGGAAAAACTAAAGGTAAAGGTGCCAACAACGCCAACACCAAACCAATCGTTGCCGAAACCACCCGGGAAAACCGGTAATTAAGTTCTAAAACAAATAATTGAAAGAGGCTGTTGCTTACAACGGCCTCTTTTACTTTTGCACTATGCCTTCACTCACACCTATTGGTATTTTTGATTCTGGCTATGGCGGCCTGACTGTAATGAGAGAGATCGTAAACAAACTTCCCCGCTACGATTACATTTATTTGGGTGATAATGCAAGAGCTCCGTATGGTCCCCGTTCTTTTGAAACTGTTTATCGATATACCTTGCAATGTGTAAAATGGTTCTTTGACCAGGCATGTCCATTAGTAGTTCTCGCTTGTAATACTGCATCTGCAAAAGCATTGAGGACAATTCAGCAAAATGACCTGGCAAAGATCGATCCTCAAAAAAGAGTGCTAGGTGTTATAAGACCAACAACAGAAGTTATCGGCAATTATTCTGATTCAAAGAATATTGGAATATTAGCGACAAACGGAACAGTTAGTTCTAACAGCTATGTTATAGAGATCGGGAAGTTTTTTCCGGAGGTCAAAGTGTTTCAGCAGGCATGCCCGATGTGGGTGCCGCTGGTTGAGAACGAAGAATATGATACACATGGCGCTGATTTTTTTGTAAAGAAATATATTAACCTGTTACTTGATCAATCGCCCGCGATCGATACAATTTTATTAGCCTGCACTCATTATCCTTTACTTCATGATAAGATCAGGGAGTTTACTCCAGCTGATATAAAAATTTTATCCCAGGGCGAAATTGTAGCTAACAGCCTGGCTGATTACCTGCAGCGTCATTCTGAAATAGAAAGAAAAATAAGCATAGGGGGAAGTCATCATTTTTATACCACCGATTCTACCGAGGATTTTGATAAGCATGGCGCCAATTTTTATGGCGCCGAAATAAGATCTGCTCATGTTGATCTTGAGGCTCAAAAACTTTGATGCTCAAGGAACTGGGCGAAGAATGGAGCGTCGCAAGCAAAGCACAATCAGGGTACCCAAGCCGGCTCAATAAAATTTCTATTCTCTCTTATAAAATCTAAAATCCGAAACCTAGAATCTGCAATCGAACCCCTACCTTTGCCGTCCTTTCACAAACAGTGGAAAGTGGTGTTTCCGCTGGTGAACTAAATATCCCGTTTCTCCACGGGCATTTTTAAAAAGGAAAAAAATTAAGATTATGCCAGGTAAAAAAAGAACCTATCAGCCACATAAACGCCGTCGTAAATCAGTGCATGGTTTTCGTAAACGTATGAAAACTGCCGATGGCCGGAAAGTATTATCTGCACGCCGCAGAAAGGGCCGTAAGAAACTGACAGTTTCAAGCGAAAGAAAAGCGAAATAAAAACATAAACCCATTAACCGGGTTTAGGAAGTTTTAATATAATTTATAGCTCCGAACTTTCGGGGCTATTTTTATTTCTATAAATATTTGTGTTACCTGTGAGCAAACAATTCACACTTGGAAAAGAAGAAAGGCTGAAAAGCAGGAAGCAAATTGAAAAGCTCTTTGCTGAAGGAAAAAGTTTTGCGGTGATTCCATTTCGAATCTATTTTTTGGTCCATGGACTATGGACCATGAACCATGGACTTCAGTTTGGAGTTGGTGTTTCTGCAAAAAATTTCAAAAGAGCAGTTGATAGGAACAGAATTAAAAGGTTGACAAGAGAAGCATGGCGGTTGCAGAAAAATGAATTAAGCGAAAAAGTAAAAACAACACAAAAGCAATTGAATGTTTTTCTTATTTATACAGGTAAGGAACTTCCAGATTTTACAACAGTGAGAGATAAAGTAACCGTAGTTTTGAAAAAGTTAGCTGATAAAATTGATGAAAACATTTCTTCGTATTCTTAGTCTCCCTTTTATAGCATTGATAAAGATTTATCAATGGATCATTTCACCAATACTTGGCCCGAAATGCAGGTTTACCCCTACCTGTTCTCATTATGCAGCAGAAGCCTTGAAGAAACATGGTGTATTTAAAGGGATATGGCTGGCTATCAAAAGAATTTCACGATGTCATCCGTGGGGGGGTAGCGGTTATGACCCCGTTCCGTAAATAATGCTCCGCAGTTATACTAATGGGAGTTTATTCATAAATACCTATCTTGTATTCCATAAAGGCAGGCTTTGACTACCGTTTCTATTATAGAAGATGACCCTCATTTCAGGGCGGGTCTTGAAGTTTTAATACGCAACTCAAAAGAATTTGCAGCTATATCTAGCTTTTCTTCTGCTGAAGATGCGTTACCCCAAATAATTAAACAAGCTCCCGATATTGCTATTGTTGATATAAAACTTCCGGGTAAAAGCGGTGTTGAACTAATTAAAGAATTAAAACATGCTTTACCCGATCTTCTTTGCATGGTTTGTTCTTATTATGATAGTGATGAGTATGTTTTCAGTGCTATAAAGAACGGTGCCAGCGGATATATACTGAAAGATGCAATGCCATCAGAAATTATGGAGTCGCTTGAAGAATTGAAAAGAGGCGGAGCACCGATGAACCGCTATATTGCAAAGAAGATAATCTCTACATTCCATGAGAAAGTTGTTGCTCATCATTTGGCAGAGTTAACTTCAAGAGAAAACGAAGTGCTCAACCTGGTGGCTGAAGGGCTATTGATAAAGGAAATATCTGATCAGCTTTCATTAAGCAACTATACGGTGAAAAGTCATTTAAAAAATATTTACACTAAGCTACATGTAAGAAATAAAGTAGAAGCAATTAATAAACTGAATGACCCCCGAAAATAGTAGCGTGGAAAAGACTCTGATCACCGAGCCTTTTCCATCATCAAAGGCCCAATCAATTTTTCTTCTGCAAGACATGATCAACCGACCATTTGCCTGCACCACTCACCAATAAAGCAATTGCCATCCCGATGATTAGTAAATGATATTCATATCCTTCACCTTTCAGGTTACCCTCCCAGTTCATAAAAAACCCATTTTGCAAATGGCTTGTGAAAATTATTCCGGCAAATAATGAAATTATCCCCACTGCAACGATCCTTGTTGCAAAACCAAATATCAGTCCAATAGCTCCAATAAATTCAATGGCGATCACAAGGAATGCCATGATCCATGGTAAACCTACCGTGTTTGTAAAGAAACCCATTGTCCCATTAAAACCATAACCGCCAAACCAGCCTAGCATTTTTTGTGCACCGTGTGGGAACAATATTAGACCTAATACGATCCGTATAATTGCAGATGTGTTGTTATCTTTTGTTTGAAATATTTTTTTCATGATTGGGTTGATTTCAGTTACCGTAAAAAAATTGTTCTTTCACGATCTTACCATCTTTCCAATGCTGCACTGATACCTGTGTGTATTTGCGGATGCCCCAGTCTTTGTGTGTATAGTCATAATGCCATTTTACATAGCTAATATTTTCACTTATTGCGATATCCAGTGGTTTAGCGCCACGGAATTCAGTAATACTGCCGAAGAAATCGATTTCTCTCTGGCGATTTGCTTCTTTTCCAATAGTTGCGGGATTTTCATTTTCCTGCATTACTACTTCGTCATCATAATAGAGATCGAAACCTTCAAGAGCTTTTCCTTCAAGGATCAGCTGGTTTAAGTGATTGATTTTTTCTTTGATCGTTTGCTAATTCTTATTTTTTTAGAATGTAAAATTGCAACGACAAAAGGCCTGCTTCCATTGATGCAGGAAAAGAAATAAGCTTGATCTATGTTAGGTGGGTTTGTTATTTTTTGAATAACTGCTTCGGATACGACTAAGGGATTCAGGGGTGATACCGAGATAACTGGCGATCTGCTTTAATGGTAATCTTTTTTCCATCAATGGGTACTTATCAATAAAAGTGCAATAACGTTCGTCAGCAGTTTGACTCAGGCTTGTCGTTATTCTTTCCTGTAATGAAACAAATGCATTTTGTAATAGCAGACGAAAGAATCTTTCAAACTTTGGGATTTTTACATATAGATCCTCCAAAGCATTTTTTTCGAGGCAAAGTAGTTCTGTATCCTCTAATGCATCGATCGTATATCGGGCTGGTGTTTGTGTTAAGAAGCTATACATATCACCGGTCCACCATTCTTCGATTGAAAACTGCACCACATGTTCCTGACCTTTTTCATCAATGGTGTAGGTTCGAAGACATCCTTTATTTACAAAATAATCATAACGAACAATATCGCCTTCCTGAACCAGGTATTGTTTCTTCTTTAGTTTCTTAGGTTTCAGAAAAGAAGTAAAATATCGTTCTTCTTCAGGAGTAAGCGCTATAAAGCGAGAGATATTTTTGAGGATGAGGTCGTACATGTACCAAATTTAAAATAAATAACCGCAGAGACACAAGGAATGTATTACCCTTCATCTCTGCGGTTAAATAAAATATCAATATTGATATTAGCTCGCTTTCGCCTTTGGCATTGCTACCTCATATCTTTCAGCTACTTTTTTCCAATCAACTACATTCCAGAAAGCAGCCAGGTATTCAGCTCTGCGATTCTGATATTTTAAATAATAAGCATGTTCCCAAACATCCACACCAAGTATTGGAGTTCCTTTTACTTCGGCTACATCCATCAATGGGTTATCCTGGTTTGGAGTTGAAGTGATCTCAAGCTTACCGTCTTTTACAATAAGCCACGCCCAACCACTGCCAAATCTTGTCATGCCGGCATTGGCAAATTTTTCTTTAAATGCTTCAAATGTTCCAAAAGCATCATGTATAGATTTTGCAAGATCACCTGAAGGTGGGCCGCCTGCATTTTCATCCAGGCTTTCCCAAAAGAAAGTATGATTCCAATGACCGCCGCCGTTATTACGAACAGCAGGAGAAATTTTGCCTGCACTTTTAACCAATTCATCCAGGCTTTTATTTTCATGCTCTGTACCAGCTATTGCCTTATTGAGGTTGTCAACATAAGCCTGGTGGTGTTTGCCATAGTGAATTTGCATAGTTAATGTGTCAATATGTGGTTCCAATGCATCATGTGCATATGGAAGCGGAGCTAATGTAAATGCCATACGATTTAATTTATCTGGTGATTTAATGTTTTACCGGGTAACAAATTTACGAGTGAAACAATGATGCCAAACAATTTCATTTTTCGAGATATGGAATAAAATTTTAGGGGCTTTTGATTTTTAATGTAACTTTCTCACGGTTATTAAAAACAATATATGAGTAACATAAATGATTCCGGCTCAAGGCGCAAATTTATCAAGGGAATTGCAGGCACGGCCCTTGCCGCTTCGGTACCGGAAATAATAAAGGCTTCAGGTACTGATAGAAAAAAAGAACTAAAACTGCGGGATTATTACGCGGCCAACGACTATATACAAGTTGCTTTGATCGGCGCCGGTGGTATGGGAACCGGTGATGCACAAACGGCTAAAACAGTTCCGGGAGTTAAAATCGTTGCAGCTTGTGACTTGTTTGATCCACGATTAGAGGAGGCAAAAAAGAATTTTGGTGCTGATATTTTTACCACCAGAGATTATAAAGAGATCTTGGCTAGAAAGGATATTGATGCGGTCATTATCGGCACTCCTGATCATTGGCATAAAGAAATCGCAGTAGATGCACTCAATAGTGGCAAACATGTTTACTGCGAAAAACCAATGGTGCAGCAAATAACCGAAGGACAGGCTGTAGTTGATGCACAAAAGAAAAGTGGCAAAGTATTACAAGTAGGCAGCCAGGGATTAAGTTCTGTGGGAAATGAAAAAGCAAAAGAACTATTTGAAGCAGGAGCGATCGGGCAATTAAATTATGTAGAAGGTTTTTGGGCCCGCAATACGCCGGGTGGTGCCTGGCAATACAATTTGCCTGAAGATGCTTCAGAAAAAAATGTAGACTGGAAAAGATTTTTAAAGGATAAACCACAGGTTCCTTATGACCCTAAGCGGTTTTTTCGCTGGCGTTGTTTCAAAGATTATGGAACTGGTGTATGTGGTGACCTGTTTGTTCATTTGATCTCCAGTTTACATTATATTATCAGTTCAATGGGGCCGACAAGAATTATGTCAACAGGGGGTCTTCGTTACTGGAAAGATGGCCGTGATGTTCCGGATATAATGCTTGGAATGTTTGATTATCCACAAACTGAAAAACATCCTGCATTCAATTTATCATTGCGTGTAAATTTTGTTGATAGCAATCCAAATGGTTCTTATTTCCGAATGATAGGCAATGAAGGATCGATGACGGTTGAATGGGAAAGTGTAACATTAACAAAGAATTTTTCATACCCACCAGATAACTATGCACAGGTATTGAAAGCAAAACAATATGCCCCGGATTATGATCGCAAAAAAATAAAAGATCCTGAAACAACAATTTTTAAAGTCCAGGATGGATACAAGGGGGCACATTACGATCATCATTATAACTGGATGCGTTCAATAAGAGAAGAGAAACCTGCTATTGAAGATGCGTTATTTGGCTATCGTGCGGCAGCTCCTGCATTATTATGCAACGACAGTTATTTCCAGGGAAAAGCTATTAAGTGGGATCCAATGAATTTAAAATTGCTTGCTTAAAAAATATAAAATGAAAAAAACATTATTATTTATTTCGACATTAATTGTAACAATGTCATTTATGACAAACAATAAGCAAGAAGATAACACACTTTCTTCAAAAGAAAAAAAAGAGGGATGGAAATTATTGTTTGACGGAAAGACAATGAATGGCTGGCGTATTTATCAAAACAAAAAGGTTGATGATTGGGATGTAAAAAATGGTGAATTGTATTGCAAGGTAGAGGGTGTAACTAAAAGAGCTGACCTGATCACAAATGATAAGTATGAAAATTTTGAGCTGCAGATCGACTGGAAGATCGCTCCAAAAGAAAATAGCGGTATCATTTACATGGTAACAGAAGATAATGGCGCCACCTACGAATCAGGCCCCGAATATCAACTTATAGACGATGAAGGTTATCCCGAAAAAATAAAAGATGTACAGTTATCTGGAGCGAATTATGACATGAACCCGCCTTCCGCAAAAGTTGTAAAACCGACTGGTGAATTTAATCATACGAAGATCGTTGTTAATAAGGGTCATGTCGAACATTGGCTCAATGGAACAAAAGTTGTCGATTACCAATTATGGACACCTGAGTGGGAACAAACAAAAGCAAAAAGCAAATGGAGGGATGTAAAAGCTTACGGCATGTCAAAAGTTGGACATATTGCTTTGCAGGACCATGGAGGTGGCGTTTGGTTTAAGAATATCAAGATTAAACCGCTTTAATTATTTCTTAAGTCGATTCATCTTTTTTCCTTTTTCAATAAAATTATCGACAACGCCCCTGGTCTCCAGGTCACGAAGTACGGAAATCGTGTACCATGGAATTGAACCTTTGAATTCGGAAAATTTCTTTTTGATAATTTTTACAACATCATCTGTCAACTCACTAAAAGTTTTTCCTTTACTTCCTTTTAAGCTTTGCAAAATAGCTACTTTAAAAGGCTCATAGATTGATGAATCTATTTTCACTTCCCTTCTTGTCCTGGGATTTGTGATCACTGTTTTTTTTGAAATTGTTTTTGCCATTATCGTTTCTTTTTAAAAAAATCTTTCATTAATTGCCCGCATTCATCTTTCAGCACCCCGTAAATAATTTCTGTTTTCTGATGAAAGGGCCAGTTGCTTCCCGTTATTCGTTTATGACCATTCTTTTCATCATCGGCACCCCACACTATTTTTCCGATTTTACTCCAGTACATCGCTCCTGCACACATTAGACAAGGTTCTATGGTCACATAAAGAATTGCTTCTGGTAAATATTTACTACCAAGTAAATTAAAAGCAGATGTCAAAGCTATCATTTCTGCATGTGCAGTGGGGTCATTTAATTTTTCAGTCATGTTACTACCCCGGGCAATAATTTTTCCGTTCAAAACCACCACAGCGCCGATTGGCACTTCATCTTCATCAAAGGCTTTTTTTGCTTCCTTCAACGCCTGGGTCATATAATATTCATCAGTCATATTATCTTAGGTAAGGATAATAAATTTAAATACAAATACAGGTTAGCAATATACCCTATTATCGATCCGCGGGGTACTCGATTCTTGCTTTCTTTCTTATCTTGTCCAGGATTTCCATAAGCAATAAGGTATCTGCGTGTGTCATCACGGGGCTCTCAATTAACCCTTTTTTCAAACATTCATTTACATGCCTGGCTTCATATTGATAACCGAAGCCTTCTTCTTTTTCAACAGGAATGATCTCCCTCTCATAAGGTATTTTTTTAGATAATTGCATTGTTGCTGATTGTTCATAAAATCTTGTTGTGAGTGTAATACATCCTTGAGTGCCATTTATCTCTGCTTGTGTCGGCAGGTTAGTGACAAATGATGAAAACAATTGCGCCATAGCCCCACTGTTATATTGAAATAGCACCGCAATCTGTTCATCAACACCTGTTGACGTTGGGGTCATAATTGCTTCAATTGAATCCGGCTTACCTAAAACCGACATTGCCATGAAAACATTATAAATGCCAATGTCAAGTAATGTTCCTCCGCCAAGCAAAGGATCAAACAACCGCTGCGGAGATTTTTCCGATGTTTTGAAACCGAAATTTACAAGCACACTTTTAATATCACCTAATGTTTTTTGTTGAAGCAGTTCCTGTAGTTTTTTATAATGTGGTAAAAACTTCGTCCAAAGGGCTTCCATTAAGAAAACTTTTCGATCTTTAGCCGTTTTAATCATTTCTGTAGCTTGCCTGCTATTGATAGCAAATGCTTTTTCGCATAAAACCGCTTTATCATGGTTTAAACAAAGAATTGTATGCTCATGATGATGAGAATGTGGCGTGGCAACATAAATTACATCCACTTCACTGCTGGCCGAAAGGGCTTCATAACTATTATGAAGTTGCTTACAAGGAAAATCTTTTGCAAATAATTCCAATGTTTCTTTATTACGGCTTGCGATAGCAGTTAATTCCGCATCAGCAACCAGACGAAGATCTGCTGCAAACTTTCGTGCAATGCGTCCACACCCAAGTATCCCCCATCGTATTTTGGCTTCATTCATGGCAGTAAATTAAGGAATGATTGTAAATTACAGCTTATAACTATTTATATGCTCGTGACTTCCTTACAGCGTCTGCGGGATCATTTTAATTCAGGCATAACGAAAGAGTACAATTTCAGAAAAGAACAATTAAAAAAGCTTAAGACTTCGATAAGAAAACATGAGCAAGAACTCTATGATGCATTGTATACTGATCTGAAAAAAAGCCCTGAAGAAACATGGGTGACTGAAACAGGTCTTGTCATAAGCGAATTAAATGCTGCTATAAAGAACCTTCATCTATGGATGCAGCCCGAAACTGTCGAAACAAATTTGTTGAATCTTCCCTCGAGTAGTAAGATCTTAAAAGAACCGCTTGGTGTTGTATTAATTATTGGTCCATGGAATTATCCGTTTCAGCTTTTAATAAACCCATTGATTGGCGCCATTGCTGCGGGTAATTGCGTTGTGTTGAAACCCAGCGAATTTGCGCCGGCTACAGATGCAGTGATGAAAAATATTATTGAAGATATTTTTCCGCCCGAATATGTTTTATATGTGCAGGGTGAAGGTGCAACCGTTGTTCCTGAAATGATGAACGACTTTGCATTTGATCATGTGTTTTATACCGGTAGCACTGTTGTTGGTAAAATTATTTATAAAATGGCTGCAGAAAAACTGGTGCCGGTTACATTGGAGCTGGGTGGCAAGAGTCCTTGTATAGTAGAAAGCGATGCAAATATCAAGGTAGCTGCCCGCCGCATTACTATTGCAAAGTTTTCAAATGCCGGTCAGATGTGTGTGGCTCCTGATTATGTAATGGTGCATGAATCGGTAAAAGAAAAATTTATTTCAGCAATGACAGATGTGGTAAAAAATTTTTTCACCGATAAACCTGAGCAAAGCTATAACTACGGAAAGATCATTAATGAAAAACAGTTTGATCGCATAGTGAATTATTTATCGAACGCTAAAATTATTTGCGGAGGACGAACAGATAAGCAACAATTATTCATCGAGCCTACTTTGCTAGATAATGTAAGCAGCCATGATGCGGTGATGAAAGACGAGATCTTTGGTCCGGTTCTTCCTATCATTTCATTTAAAACAAAAGAAGTTGCCTTAAAAATAATTGAGCAGCATCCGAATCCTTTGGCATTTTATATTTTCACATCAAGCAATGAAAAGGAAAGCCAATGGCTTAACAGTGTGGCATTTGGCGGCGGATGCGTGAACAATGCAAGCTGGCATCTTACCAATCATCATTTGCCATTTGGCGGCCGTGGTTTCAGCGGCACCGGGAATTATCATGGCAAATATTCATTCGATACATTCAGTCATAAAAAAGCAGTGATGAAAACACCCACCTGGTTTGATCCTTCGATTAAGTATCCTCCATTCAAAGGAAAATTAAAATTGTTTAAATGGGTAATAAGGTGAGTTGTGAAAGGTCAATGATGGATAGAGTATTTAGTCAACTGTATTACTACTATGACCTTCTGTTGTGTCACTCACTTGTACGTCCTGTAATTCTATTTGGCTATGACCAAGCAAAATAAAATGCTAAGGTTTCTTAAAAAGCTGTTTGTAGCTTTGCTATTGTTTTTAATTGCATTCGGCGGCTATGTAATGATCGTTACACGAAACGTAAAAGATATGACGATAAGGCAAAGAGTATTAAAAGCAGTTTACCCCGCCTTTACCTGGTTGGGAAGAGTAACAGGCCGGAACAACAAAGTGTTTACAAACGAATCCCCGACCCCAGCACCACAATCCTTATATAATTTATCCATTGCGTTGAATAACGGCGATTCAATTCCATTAGCTAATTATAAAGGGAAAAAATTATTATTAGTGAATACAGCTTCGGATTGTGGTTATACCGACCAATACGATGAATTGCAAAAGCTGTACGAAGAAAATAAGGATAAACTGGTGATCATTGGTTTCCCGGCCAATGATTTTAAAGAACAGGAAAAAGGAAGTGATGAAGATATAGAAAAGTTTTGCAGGTTGAACTATGGCGTCACATTTCCATTAGCAAAGAAAAGCTCTGTCATTCCTGGTCCAGAACAGAACCCAATTTTTCAGTGGCTCACAGATAAAAATAAAAATGGCTGGACAAGCAAGAAACCAAGCTGGAATTTTTCAAAGTACCTGGTAAATGAACAAGGAGTGTTGGTCAATTACTTTGATCCTTCTGTTTCTCCTACCGGCAAAGAAGTAACTGAAGCCATCAAAAAATAATTTTATCTCAGATTTTTCCCAAATAAATTTCTATTATGACATATAACGACTGGGTCGGTACAATCGGTGTTGGGCTTGTACTGCTTGCTTATTTTTTAAATACCGTGAAATGGATCCCTGAAAATGGAAAATTCTTTTTTATACTCAATGTGATCGGTGGCGCATTAAGTTGTTATGCGGCTATGCTTATCGATTTTATGCCATTCGTAATCCTTGAAGCTATTTGGACGTTAGTATCAATATGGGGATTATTCAAAAGCTCGAACGTTAAAGTGGTCTGAATCTATCTCTATGCCGAACATTTCTCATGATAATTCGGCAATTCAATAACCATTCTTTCAAACTCATAATCTGAATAATTGCTCACAATTTCATTCAATACTTCATCAATTTCTTCAACGGTTTTAAGTGTAACTAATTTATTGCGGTATTCTTTAATGTTGGGCATGCCCTTTAGATAATTCGCATAATGACGGCGCATTTCATTTACACCAA
>DASTZB010000606.1:0-2968 GCA_035764525.1 Chitinophagaceae bacterium
TATCTGGTTTCAATTACAGCCGTTGGGCATACTAAAGGGTTTTCAGAAACATTTGAGATCACTCCGTCAAATGCTAACGTGACTCTTAAAACAATGGAACTAGTTCCTCTTGCCAAAAATCTTGCTGGGGTAACAGTGGCAGCTAAAAAACCTTTGATCGAACAGAAAATAGATAGAACAATCGTGAATGTCGAAGCGTCGATTACTAACGTGGGCACTTCAGCTTTAGAAGTATTGGAAAAATCTCCTGGAGTTTCAATTGATAAGGATGGCAACATCAGCTTAAAAGGAAAACAAGGGGTACAGGTGTATATTGATGGAAGACCTTCTTATTTGTCAGGAGCAGATCTTGCAGTTTACCTGCGCAATCTAAGCAGCAATCAATTGGATCAGATTGAAATAATGACTAACCCGCCTGCAAAATATGATGCAGCTGGGAATGCCGGTATTATTAACATCAAAACTAAAAAGACCAAGCAGCTTGGATATAGTGGCAGCATATCTTCTACATGGGCGCAAGGTCGCTATCCAAAAGTGAATGAATCATTTATTTTTAATTATAGAAAAAATAAATTGAACCTCTTTACAACACTTGGATATAACTATCGTAAGAATTGGCAGGATCTTGATATTCAAAGAAAGTTTATTGAGCATTCTACTAAAGAGATAAAATCACATTTTGAACAAGAATCAAGGATTAAAGAAGAAGGTAAATCTTATAATGCGAAAGTTGGGTTTGATTATTTTGTAAATAAGAAAACAACGGTTGGTGCAGTTTTTACAGGATATTATAACCCGGGATTATTCAGCAATCAAAGTGATGTTCTTATTTACGATGCAAATCATTTCTTATTAAGCAATACACTTGCAAAAACAAGTAACGACAGGGACTGGAAAAATTTCAGCACAAATGTAAACTTCCGTCGCTTGCTCGATACTACCGGACAAGAGATCACCGCAGATCTTGATTACCTTACCTATAAAACTACAAATTCACAATACCTGATCAATGCCTATTATGACCCTAATGGCATACCAACCAATAAAGCAGATACGTTACTCGGCAGCTTGCCACAAGACATAAATATTTATTCCGCTAAAGTTGATTACACATTACCATTAAAAAAAGGAGCAAAGTTTGAAGCGGGAGCTAAAACAAGTTATGTAGAAACTGATAACAATGCGATTTATGATAGCATTAATTATGGTATGAGAGTTCGTGATATTGGGCGTAGCAATCATTTCATTTATAAAGAGAATGTGAATGCTGCCTATGTAAATTACAGCAGATCCCTTTCAAAGAAATGGTTTGGCCAATTTGGGTTGAGACTTGAAAATACAAATGCCACAGGCGACCAGGTGACAACAGGGCAGAAATTCGATCGTAATTACACACAATTATTTCCAACTGTATTCATTCAATATAAACCAAGTGCTAAAAATAGTTTTGTCTTGAATTATGGCCGTCGAATTCAAAGACCCAATTACCAGGATCTGAATCCATTCATTCTTTTCCTTGATAAGTACACATTTGAGCAAGGTAACCCGAACCTACAACCGCAATTTGCCCATAACATTGAATTCACTCATAGTTACAAAGGGTTTGTAAATACAACTTTGAACTATACGAGAACTACCGATATCATCAACCAGGTGCTAGAGCAAAACACTGACAAAAATGAAACCTATGTGAAGAAAGATAATATTGCAAAGCAACGTCAATATGGAATATCAGTTAGTGCAGGCGGAGCAGTTAAAAAATGGTGGACTCCGAACCTATGGGCAAATCTTTACAACAACAGGTACGAGGGAATAATAAATAATGATTTTGTAATAACCAGCGCCACAACTCTCCAGGCTAATCTTCAAAACCAGTTTAAACTTGGAAAAACACTGAGTGCTGAACTAAGCGGTTATTTTAATTCAGGCGGTATTGAAGGTGTTTTCAGGATCAAGAGTTTTGGAATGGTAAATATGGGACTCAGCCAGCAAGTGTTTAAAGGAAAAGGAACATTCAGATTAACTGGTCGTGATGTTTTCCGTACACAGAAAATAAAAGGTGAAATAAAATACAGCAATATCGATGCTGCTTTCCAGCAACGTCGTGACTCAAGACAAGTTGCTCTTGGATTTACGTATCGTTTTGCAAAAGGGAAAATGAATAATAATCAAAAGAGAAAAACAGGCGGAGCAAACGAAGAACAAAGCCGTATAAAAACAGGAGATAATTAAGAATACAATCATTAGATCGAGTATAGCCTTGAAAATTACAAGCAGTCAGTTTTAGTTTTCTCAAAAATGAAACCCGTTTTTCAAAACGGGTTTTCTTTTTTTAACAGTTTTTCACAATTGAATTCTATTAAACAGGAATCTTACCGCTTGTGTATAGGTAAGTAGTATTTGCCCTTCAACACTACATCTACGAAGCTTATCATATTTCATTTCTTAATAGCATTTAATCGCTGCAATTTTATATAGTAGCCATTTATCAACTAAAGTATAGCCCTTTTGTGAGAAAGTTATTTACCCTTTTGACATGTATTTTATTTTCCGCCATTGTCTTTTCACAAAATAAGATTGTTAAAATATCAGGTGCCATCACTGATGAATCGCAAAAACCATTGCAATCAGTAACAGTGTCATTGTTGCGTGCCAAGGATTCGACGCTGGTAAAAATTGCTGTGACTAATAAAGAAGGAAAGTATGAATTTGAACATATTAGCGAAGGAAAATTCATGTTATCTGTTTCGTCTGTTGGTTTTCAGAAAAAATTTGGTCAGTCATTAGAGATCACTGCTGCCAGCTCATCTTTCAATGCAACAACGATCAGTCTTTCAGCAGAGGCCAGATCAATGCAAGAAGTAATGGTAACTGCTAAAAAGCCATTTATTGAAACTAAGCTAGATAAAACTGTGGTGAATGTTGATGCTTCACCAACAAGTGCTGGTTCCTCAGCGCTTGACATACT
>DASTZB010000607.1:0-3154 GCA_035764525.1 Chitinophagaceae bacterium
GAACATTTGCTGGAAATAAAAGCATTGCTGAGTGATGGCAGCCAAGCAGAATTCAAAACTCTAAATATTGATGAGTTTCATACAAAATGTGACGGAACTGGACTGGAAGCAGATATATACAGATCCATTCGCAGCATTTTGAGCAAGTATGAAAACCAGGTAGAGATAAGAAAAGAGTTCCCAAAAAGATCTGTGGAAAGAAGAAACACAGGTTATGCGATCGATTCATTGCTGGAGTCTGCGCCATTCACTGCGGGCAAAGAAGATTTTAATTTTTGCAAACTGATCGCAGGATCAGAAGGTACGCTTGCTTTTATTACTGAAATAAAATTGAATGTCGTACCGCTGCCGCCAAAAGAAGTTGGGTTGCTTTGTGTACATTTTAATTCTATTGATGAATCATTGAGGGCAAATCTTATTGCGTTAAAATACAGACCCAGTGCCAGCGAACTGATAGACCATTATATTCTTGAATGCACCAAAGAAAATAAAGAACAGATCAAGAATCGTTTTTTTGTATTGGGCGATCCGGGTGCAATACTGGTTATTGAATTTGCAAGAACGAATCGTAAAGAAATAATTGAAATTGCAAAACAAGTTGAAGCAGACATGAGAGCTGCAGGATTGGGTTATCATTTTCCCTTATTATTTGGTGAAGACTCAAAAAAAATATGGACACTGCGTAAGGCGGGACTTGGCTTGTTAAGCAATTTACCCGGTGATGAAAAAGCAGTGCCAGTAATTGAAGATACAGCGGTGGATGTAAATGATCTGCCCAATTATATCCGCGATTTCAATGAAATATTAAAGAAGCATGGACTGTATTCAGTACATTATGCACATGCCGGGTCGGGTGAAATACATTTGAGACCAATTATCAATTTAAAAACAAAAGAAGGCAACAAGCTATTCAGAACAATTGCGGAAGAGATAGCAACATTGGTAAAAAAATATAATGGCTCACTTAGCGGCGAACATGGCGATGGAAGATTGAGAGGTGAGTTCATTAAACAAATGGTGGGTGAAAAAAATTACCGGTTACTGAAAGAAGTTAAACGCACCTGGGATCCTGAAAATATTTTCAATCCAAATAAGATCGTTGATACGCCACCGATGGATACGATGCTGCGTTATGTGCCCGGTCAGCAAACACCCGCTTTCAAAACCGTTTTTCGTTTTCATAACCAGGATGTGCTGCAACATGCCGAACAATGTAATGGCAGCGGCGATTGCCGCAAAACACAATTATCAGGTGGTACGATGTGTCCATCTTTTATGGCAACACGCAATGAAAAAGATACAACAAGAGCGAGAGCAAATATTTTGAGAGAGTTTTTGACCAACTCAGATAAGCTTAACCGTTTTGATCATAAAGAGATCTATGATGTGATGGATCTATGCCTGAGTTGTAAAGGCTGTAAATCCGAATGCCCAAGCAATGTGGATGTGGCCAAACTCAAAGCTGAATTTTTACAGCATTATTATGATGCCAATGGTATTCCATTCCGGTCGAAGTTAATTGCAAACTTCAGCGCTTCAGCAAAGCTGGGTGCCATTGCTCCGGGTATCTATAATTTTTTAATGACGAATAGTGTTATTAGTAAGCTTATTAAAAAGTTTTCCGGGTTTGCTGTTCATCGTAGTATGCCTACGCTTCATTCAATTACCTTAAAAAAATGGTATACAAAAAACAAGATTCATAATTCCCCTTTAGGGGATAGGGGTAAAGTGTATTTGTTTTGCGATGAATTTACAAATTATAATGATACAGAGATCGGCATCAAAGCAATCCAGTTGCTGGAAAAACTCGGATACGAAGTGATCATTCCGGAACATATTGAAAGCGGCAGAGCCTGGTTGTCAAAAGGCCTGGTAAGAAAAGCAAAAGAAATAGCAAACAAAAATATTTCACTGCTTCATCCATTAATAACTGCGGATACGCCATTGATAGGCATTGAGCCTTCGGCCATCCTTACTTTCCGGGATGAATATATTGACCTTGCGGATGATGCACAATTTGAAAAAGCAAAACAACTTTCGACAAATGTTTTTATGATCGATGAGTTTATCGCCAATGAAATTGAAAAAGGGAATATCAGGAAAGAACAATTTACCAAAGAGCAAAGAATGATCAAGCTGCATGGACATTGCCAGCAAAAAGCATTATCAAGTGTAGCACCTTCGATAAAATTATTATCGCTGCCGGAAAATTATATAGTAGAAACGATCCCTTCGGGTTGTTGTGGTATGGCTGGCTCCTTCGGTTATGAAAAAGAAAATTACGACCTGTCTATGAAGATAGGTGAACTTGTTTTGTTTCCCACTGTTTGCAAACAAACTGATGAAGTAATTATTGCAGCCCCCGGCACCAGTTGCCGCCACCAAATAAAAGATGGTACGGGTAAGAAAGCATTACACCCGGTGGAAGTGTTATGGGATGCGTTGGTGTAAGAATGTGATTTGATTGCCGGCTGAAGTAACTCCGATTGAGCTTTTGTTGCGACGCTCCATTCAGTTGACTGACCCTTGATTAAACTTTTAGTAATACCAGGCTTCTGGGTGAATGAAATTGTTATTTTACATTTATTATTATTGTATCCAATTTATTATTATAGTTCTGGTATCCTGTATCACTTAGGACTATTTGCAAAGAAGTATCATCAATCAACTTTGAACTCTTAATATAATTATACTTATCAGTAACCCATAAAAGTTTTTCTTCATTTGCCTTTCTAACTTGTATCACGTCTCGTGTAGTTGCACCTAATCCAACATAATAAATTTTTACCCTTTCGCCATTACTTCTCTTGTGCTCTGCTAAAACTATTTCGTCTTTCTCAAAAAGGTTACACGCTTGACTAAATAAAATAATGAAAACTCCCGTAATTAATTTCATCATTAATTCTCTTCTTGTTTTTATAAACTTTACTTTACGCATTTGCTAAACAGAATTACTGAATGTCGAACGGAGCGTCGCAACAAAAGCTCAATCGAAGCGATATAGATGGCTAATAAATAAAAAAATCAGTCAACAAACTGCACCGAATAGATCATTGGCAAATAATTATTTATTGTTTGCCAGCTTTCGCCTCTGTCAGAAGAAAAAAACAAATTACCAGTAGTTGTACCAAATGCCAGCGCATCACCGGAGTTG
>DASTZB010000608.1:0-19233 GCA_035764525.1 Chitinophagaceae bacterium
GAGCCTGGCAATCTGGAAGGAAAAATGGAAGATGTAGGATTGCTGCATGCTCTTAATCAATCAAGCGGTGCCATCTCATTGCATATTCCGTGGGATATTCCGGAAAATTATGCAGCGATCAAAACATTAGCGGCACAATTAGGATTAAAATTTGATGCTGTTAATTCCAACACTTTCCAGGATCAAAAAGAACAGCCGTTGAGTTATAAGTTTGGTTCGCTGCAGCATGTTGATAAAAAAGTACGTAAGCAAGCGATCGATCACAACATTGAAGTCATCAAACATGGCGTTGAACTTGGATCAAAAGCATTAACAGTTTGGCTGAGCGATGGAAGTTGTTTTCCAGGTCAATTAAATTTCAGAAAGGCTTTTCAAAATACACTGGAGAGTTTGCAGGAAATATATTCGGCATTGCCGTCGGACTGGAAAGTATTTGTTGAATACAAAGCGTATGAACCAAATTTTTACTCCATGACAGTTGGTGACTGGGGTCAGTCATTATTATATACAAATAAACTTGGAAGCAAAGCGTACACTCTTGTAGATCTAGGCCATCATTTGCCAAATGCAAATATTGAACAGATCGTTGCTTTATTATTAATGGAAGGCAAACTGGCCGGTTTTCATTTCAATGATAGTAAATATGGTGATGATGATGTGACCGTGGGTAGTATGAAGCCGTATCAATTATTTTTAATTTTTAATGAATTGGTGGAAGGTATGGATGCAAGAGGAATGGACCATGCAAACGACCTCGGTTGGATGATCGATGCTTCGCATAATGTAAAAGATCCTTTGGAAGATCTGCTGCAATCTGTGGAAGCGATCATGATCTCTTATGCGCAGGCTTTGCTCGTTGACAGAAAAAAATTAAACGATGCACAACAGCGCAATGATGTGGTGGCGGCGCAGGAAATTTTACAAAATACTTTTCGTACCGATGTAAGAGCAATTGTAGCAGAAGCAAGGTTAAGAAGCGGCGGTTCATTAAGCCCGTTACAATTTTTCCGTGAAATGAAGATCAGTGAACAATTAATTAAAGAACGGGGAGCTAAAACAGTGGCGACAGGATTGTAATGAATAAAATTCCTTCCATAGCGATCTATGACGTGGGCAAAACCAACAAGAAACTCATTTTGTTTGATGAACAGTACGGAGTTGTATATGAAGAGAGCATTCAATTGCTCGAGACAAAAGATGAAGATGAATTTTCCTGCGAAGACGTGGTTGCATTGACGGCATGGGTCAAGAATAGTTTTGCTCAGGTACAAACAGATCCACGTTTTGAAATAAAAGCGGTGAATTTTTCCGGTTATGGTGCCAGCTTTGTTTACCTCGATGAGAATAAAAAAGTAATTTCTCCATTATACAACTATTTGAAACCATATACCCCATCACTTCAGAAAAAATTCTACCAGTCTTATGGGGGTGAAAGCCAGTTTTCAAAAATAACTGCATCCCCCGTGCTGGGCAATCTTAATTCAGGAATGCAATTATATCGACTCAAATATGAAAAGCCGGAACTGTTCAGGCAGATAAAATATGCATTGCATTTGCCACAATACCTGAGTTTTATTCTCGCATCACAAGTGAAATCAGATATTACAAGTATTGGTTGTCATACCAATCTTTGGAATTTTCAGCAAAATAAATATCATGATTGGGTAGGAAAGGAAGGAGTGATGGAAAAATTGGCTCCTGTTGAAAAATGTAATGCGATTGTTGGTAAGATTAAAGATAATATCCTTGCTGGAGTAGGATTACATGATAGTTCTTCTGCGCTGATACCTTATTTTACTTCATTTAATGATCCATTTATTTTATTATCAACAGGAACATGGTGCATCAGCCTGAATCCTTTTAATCATAGCATGCTTTCAGATTATGAGTTGCATGAAGATTGTCTTTGCTATTTAAGTTATGAAGGACAAGCCGTAAAGGCTTCAAGGATATTTGCCGGTTATGAACATGAACAACAGGTGAAGCAACTTGCAGAATTTTTTAAAAAACCCCTTACTTATTATACTACGATTGATGTCGATACAGAATTGCTGAAGAAACAGAAACATGCTATTAAAAATCTGCAGCTTATGAATGAGGGAAGTGAGCCTGCAAGATCTGCGTTTGGGAAAAGAAAACTGGTGGATTATAAAAATTATGAAGAGGCTTATCATCAGTTTATCTTTGATATTGTTACGCAACAAGTAAGAAGCACTAACCTGGTTCTTAGGGGTACAGGCGTAAAGCGAATTTTTGTTGACGGTGGCTTCAGCAAAAATCCAATTTATATGTATTTGATGGCGGAAGCGTTTCCAAACATTGAAGTATATGCGGCTTCAGTTGCACAAGCAAGTGCATTGGGAGCTGCGTTGGTTATTCACCAGCATTGGAATAACAAATCTCTTCCTTCAAATATCATTGAAATGAAGTTATATTCGGTCACTCATCAAACCTCAATTTGAAATAAAATGAAATGGGAGTATAATAATAATTATCCTTCAATTGATGATCTGCGAAAGAAAGCAAAACGAAGGGTCCCGAAATTTGCGTTCGAATATCTTGAGGGCGGATGTAATGAGAATGTGAATCTTTACAAGAATACTGCTGAATTAAGGCAAGTGGAGTTATTGCCTTACTATCTCAGTGATCACCATGGTTCGGATCTCAGGACTGAATTATTCGGACATGTGTACGATGCACCATTTGGTATTGCACCAGTTGGTTTGCAGGGATTGATCTGGCCGAATTCTCCGGAAATACTTGCTAAGGCTGCTCTTCAGCATAACATACCATTCATATTAAGTACTGTTACCACTTCAAGTATAGAAAGGATCAGCGAATTGACAGAAGGAAGGGCATGGTACCAATTGTATCACCCGGCCGAAGATTCTTTGCGTGATGATATTTTAAGAAGATTACAGGTTGCAAATTATGATGTATTGGCTTTATTATGTGATGTGCCTTCATTTGGTTATCGACCTTGGGATATCAGGAATGGTCTTGCTATGCCGCCCAGAATGACGCTGAGAAATATTTTGCAAATAATAACAAAACCTGAATGGGCATTAAAAACGTTGTATCATGGAACACCGGGTTTTGCAACAATGAAACCTTATATGCCGAAGGGATTAGACATGAAGCAGCTTGGTGCTTTCATGAATAAAACTTTTTCAGGCAGACTGAATCCAGAAAAAATTGCGCCAATAAGAGATAAATGGAAAGGCAAAATTGTTCTAAAAGGAGTAGCAACAGAAGAAGATACTGAATTAGCTATCAAATTAGGATTGGATGGCATTATCGTTTCCAATCATGGAGGCCGACAGTTGGATGCAGGACAATCAACGATCAAATCATTGGAGCCAATTGTAAAAAATTATAAAGGCCGGATAAAAATAATGATGGATAGTGGAATTCGTACAGGTCCGGATATTGCAAGAACATTAGCGAGTGGTGCGGAGTTTGCTTTCATGGGCCGTTCATTTATGTATAGCGTTGCAGCATTGGGCAACGAAGGAGGCAATCATATTATTTCAATATTAAAGACGCAACTGAAACAGGTAATGGAACAGGTTTGTTGTGAAAAGCCTGAGGATCTTTGTAAACACTTAACAATGCAATATTCTCCGGGAACGATTGCGTAGATATTTATATTTTTCAGGACAGTTCAGGACGCATTGTGATAGCTGCAGTTTTATCTTGTGAATTATTAAAACTGCTGCTATATGAAGAAAAAAAATGCACTCTGCAAAAGTATGCCCATATGTATGCTTTTGCTCTCTCTCTCATTTTTATCCTATTCTCAAAACACTTTTAAAGTATCCGGAAAAGTACTGGATGAAAACGGGAAGCCGGTGATCGGAGCCACCGTACAGGTAAAAGGCTCCTCCGTTGCCACCGCTACAAGTTCAGATGGAAGCTATTCCTTAATGGCGCCTTCAGCTTATTCCGTTCTCGTTGTTACTTCTGTTGGCTATACGCAGATGGAGGTTCCTATAAATAATAAAGAAGAAGTGATAGTAACTACTACCAGCACTGCTGCAGAATTACAGGATATAGTGGTAACTGGTTATACTACTGTCAAGAGAAAGGATTTAACAGGATCGATAGGTGGTATTAATGCAAAAGATATCAGGGCCCGCCAGGCAGACAATGTATTAAAAGCCATGCAGGGTAAAATCGCAGGAGTGGATATTAGTTCCAATGAACGTCCCGGAACGGTGGATAGTATCAGGATCCGTGGTGAACGATCTGTAAATGCCACCAATAGTCCTCTTTATGTAGTTGATAATATTCCTTTGAGCTCAGGTGGCATCGAGTACCTTAATCCTAATGATATTGAATCAATAGATGTATTGAAGGATGCATCTGCCACTGCGATCTATGGTTCAAGGGGCGCAAATGGAGTGGTGATCGTCACCACCAAACAGGGCAAATCAGGTAAAACACAAATTAATCTTTATAGCACTACTACATTTGAAACTATTAAAGACTGGGCGCCTATCATGTCAGCTTCAGACTATATAGATTTTCGTCGCTGGGCTGTTTATTATAGCAATACTGCAGTTCGTCCAAGAGGAGATGCACCAACCATTGCAAACGACAAGGATATTTTCCTGGCTACTTCTGATCCGACTGCCTGGAAAAATATTGAACAAGGCTGGGCAGGCGGAACATGGGATGGATCAAAAGTTGGCAACACGAACTGGACAGACCTGGTATCGCAAACCGGTATTACTTCAGACAACCTGATAAGTGTAAGCGGCGGATCAAATAAAATAAAATCCTATGCCTCTTTTGGTTATTTAAATAATAAAGGAACCTCAGTCGGACAGAAGTATTCAAGATATACAACAAAAGCAAGTGTGGATATACAGGCAACCGATTGGTTTAGTATGGGGCTTACTGCGAACCTTACCTATGGAGTACAGGAGTTTGGTCAGTCAAACATAGTAATTGGTTCCTTTGTTGGTACACCGCCTAACAGTATTTACAATTCTGCCAGGGCTCTTTTCAAATGGGCCCTTCCATATGATGCAGCCGGTAACAGGATAATTTATCCCGGCGGTGATGTAGCCATAAAAACAGTAGTGGACGAAGAAAAATATACACAAGACCAACGGGCAACTTTGCGTGCATTTGGAAGCTTAAATGCACAGTTGGATTTTGGAAAAATTTTTCCTGCCTTAAAAGGATTGAAATACCGCTTCAACTTCGGACCTGATTTTTCTAACTATAGCAATGGCACTTATATCGACGGTAAATCAGCCGCAAGCAGTGGTATTAATGGTGCTTCTTTACAGCAAGCAAAGACATATTCATGGACTCTTGATAACCTGCTTTATTACGATAAAGTTTACAAAAAGCATAGCTTTGGCGTTACATTACTGCAAAGCGCTACTAAATATGTTGCTGATCCTGTAAATAGAATAGTTGGTACTGCTGTCCCATTTGCCAGTCAAAAGTGGTATGAACTGAACAGTAGGGTGCTTCCGTCTTCTAACCTTACGATTACTCCAGTTACTCCTTTAACCGAATCCCAGTTATCCAGTTATATGGGTCGCCTGAATTATGGGTTTGATGATAGGTACTTATTAACTGTATCAGTGAGACATGACGCAGCTTCGCAACTTTCAGAAGGAAACAAGAGTGATGTATTCCCTAGTGCGGCCTTCGCATGGCGTATAAGCCGTGAGAAGTTTATGCAAAATGTTGCCTTTGTAAATGATCTAAAATTCCGGATCGGTGTGGGAGTTACAGGTAATTCTGCTGTTAATCCATATCAAACTCTAACAGTTGGTGTTCCTTATTTCTATCCTAACAGTGGAAGTATTAGCGCAGCTTCACTTCCAACTACCCAGTTGGGAAATCCAAGTCTGAAATGGGAGAAAACAACTCAATACAATATAGGTATTGATTTCAGCATCTTAAACAGAAGGGTTTCCGGGGCAATTGATGCGTATACTTCAGAGACAAACGATTTATTATTTCCACAACAACTGCCTTCGGTTACAGGATTCCTTACAACGCTAACCAATATTGGCCAAACGTCTAACAAAGGTGTTGATGTTACTATTAATACGATCAACATGACCAATAAAGACTTTCAATGGACAACCACTTTGAATGTAAGCTGGCAACAAGACAAGCTTGTTGAAGGCGCCACTGGCAAAAATGATGACATACTTAACAATCTTTTTGTTGGCCAGCCCATTCGTGTGATCTACGGTTTTGCCTCCAATGGCATGTGGCAGTATTCCGATACAGCATTATTGAAAAAGTATGCTCAAAACGGCAGCGCCTTTACGCCGGGTCAGGTTAGACCCATTGACCAGAACGGTGATAATAAAATCGATGCCAATTTTGACAGGGTAGTTATTGGGCACACAAGGCCTCGTTGGATCGTGGGTATGACAAACACTTTTACTTATAAAAGTCTCGACTTCTCATTCTTTATTTACGGCCGAATGAACTACTGGTTCAATCAAGGTGGCGAAGCTCAAACGGCTCGTGGAAACCAACGACAGATCGATTACTGGACAGAAAATAACCAGAACGCCGAGTACCAAAAACCATTTTATTCTGTTGGCTCGGGGGATGCCTATTCTCCTTCGTTAGGTTACCTGAAAGCAGATTTTCTGAAAATCAGATACGTTACTCTTGGGTATAATTTCCCTGGTAAAATTCTAAATAAGATGCATATGTCTAACCTGAGGGTGTATTTCCAGGCGACCAACCCCGGGATGCTATTTTCCAAGATCGATTTCATGGATATGGATGTAGCATCAACTATATCTAATCGCGGATACACCATTGGTATTAATGCCGGATTTTAATTTATAAAACTTGTCAATTATGAGTATTAGAAATAAATTATATAAAATTAGCCTGGTAACTATTCTTGTAGTAATGGTTACTACTTCATGTAAGAAGTCATTCACGGACGAAGAACAGAAAACCGCAAGGGATTTGGCATCTTACAAAACGGATGAAGGGATCCAGCAATTGGTTTTAGGTACCTACCACCAGGTATTTGCTACCCCCTTTAACGGGGAAATGGCATTTTCTTATATGTGCTATGGAGCAGATGAGTTTCGGACAGGCGGTGACCCTTCAAATGGAATGTACAATTCTTATGGAAATACATTCGGATCTTTTGTTACGCCTAACAATGGGAATACGGTGACGGCGAATGCTCAGTGGGACAATTTATACCTTGGAATTGGTGATGCCAACCTGATCATTGAGAATGCAACCGCGAGTGCATCTACCAGTGACGCCATTAAAAAGATTGCGTTGGGCGAAGGATATTTCCTTCGTGCCTACAGCTATTTAAGGTTAGTAAGCCAGTATGGAGCAGTGCCTTTAAAAACCAAACCCACCGATCCAAAAACAGTAGAGTTAGAATTTACCCGCCAAAGTCCCAAGGAAGTATATGACGTGATAATTGCCGATTTTAACCAGGCATATAATCTTTTAGCAAATGCAGGTTCTCCTGCCAAAATAACCAAAGATGCAGCAGCTCATTTTTTAGCGAAAGCATACTTATCCCGTGCCAGCGAAATTAATGACTCCTGGAATTCAGCCACTAAAGCCGCTGACCTCGCAGCTATAGGGCCTTTGTGTGATGGTGTAATTTCAAGGCACCCATTAACACCCAACTTTGGTGATTTGTGGAAGTATACTGCTCCTAATAGTGATAATGAAAATTTGAAGGAAATAATCTTGTCCGCGCAGTTTACGTCAGACTTATCTGCAAGCGGCCAGAACACACAACATTTATACTATGTTTCCCGCTATGAGGACATTGCACAGATGCAAAGGGACTTGAGCGGCGACCGTCCGTTTAGCCGCTTATGCCCTAACTTTTATATGTACAGGATATATGATATGCAGAACGATTCAAGGTTCTGGAAATCTTTCAGAACAAAAAGCAAAGTGAATGCTGCTACACCAACGGCTCCTTATGTGCAAGGTGATTTAGGTCTTATGTATGTTATCAATCAGCCAGGTGATACCCGATTCTCAGCAAATTTGTTAAACAATTCAGTCATATATAGTGGTACCGGAAAAACTATACCGCATGTTTATGTTGCATATAAGACGGGTCAAACAACTGATATTGGATGGAATGATACCCGCCGTTTTCCATCGCTAAGCAAGTTTATGGATGGTTCACGTACAGCGGGCTTTAATGATGTAAGAGGTCTTCGTGATATTACATTGGCTCGTTCTGCAGAAACTTACCTGATAGCTGCTGAAGCAAAGATCCGTTTAGCAAAGCTGGGTACAGGTACATATACTGATGCGCTACCATATATTAATCCTGTAAGAGCAAGGGCTCAATTTACAAATGGTGAAAATCGTTCGGCTTATTATGATGGTGGAGCTGCTCCGAGTAGTGCTCCTCAAGCTATACCTCCTTCATTCTTTCCTGAGAATTCTTACTACGAGTCCAACAACGTTCCGGTTACAACTGCTCCTTCTTCAAGTTTAGCAATAACCAACATTGCAGGTTTACCCGCTGGTGATGAGTTCGTCATCACTACGTTGGGTTTATCTTCTACGTACGACAGGATGTTGTGCCTGGTATTAAATGAAAGGGCAAGAGAACTCGCTGGTGAATACCTACGTTGGCAAGATCTGTCACGTACCAAAACTTTAGTAGCTCGTGCAAAAGCATTTAATCCGGATGCAGCTCCTAATATTCAGGATCGTCATCTATTGCGGCCTATACCCCAAACTTTTTTGGATGGCATTCAAAAGAATGGAGCACCGCTATCAGCAGCAGATAAGCAAGCAATGCAAAACCCCGGGTATTGATTTGATATAAGCAGCAGTAGTAAACGAAAAAGAGCCCCGAACATTCGGGGTCTTTTTCATTTTTAAAATATCTTATGCAAGTAAAACAGGTTTGTATTATGAAACATTTTTTCTTCATCCCGCTATTCATCTGCATGGGATCTACATCATTGTTTTCACAGCAAAAAGCAAATGATGTAACTACTCCTTTACATTTAATGAAACCTGATTATCCAATTCCGTATGGAGCACCATCAAAAGAAAATGTAAAAGCTATCCTCGATAGAGTGTTTAATTACCTGGATGCTGTTACACCGGCACAAATGATGAATAAAAAAACTCAGGAAGTTGTTGATGACATCAACAGGTTAGACACGAATACGATCTTAAAGGCCGGCGATTTCCGGTTAACGAGTTATGAATGGGGTGTTACTTATTCTGCTTTGCAAAGAGCCGCTGCAACTACCGGCGATAAAAAGTACGCTGATTATGTAAAAACAAGATTTGATTTTTTAAGCAAATGGGTTGCTGCAGTAAAACAAAAATTTCCGCTTGAGTATATTCAAAGTAAAAGGTTGTTCAACCAGCCCATTGACCCGCATGCATTAGATGATGCCGGCGCTGTTTGTGCTTCAATGATAAAGGCGCAGCGAAGCGGATTGTCAAATAACCTGCGTCCAATGATCGATAACTATATCAATTATGTTTTTACAAAAGAGTATCGCTTAAAGGATGGTACGATTGCACGCAACCGTCCACAAAAAAATACCTTATGGCTTGATGATATGTATATGGCCGTTCCGGCTATTGCACAAATGGGAAAGTTGACTGGAGAAAAAAAATATTTCGATGATGCAGTGAACCAGGTAAAGTTGTATGCTCAACGTATGTTCAATAAAGAAAAAGGATTGTATATGCACGGCTGGGTGGAAAGTATGGGAACACATCCTGAATTCCGATGGGCAAGAGCCAATGGATGGGCATTGATGGCAAAAGTGGAACTGCTGGATGTATTACCTGAAAATCACTCTGGAAGAAATTTTGTATTGCAGCAACTAAAAGCCCATGTAAAAGGCCTCGCATCTTATCAAAGCGGCACAGGTTTCTGGCACCAGTTGCTTGATAGAGAAGATTCTTATCTTGAAACATCAGCCACCGCTATCTATGCATATTGTATTGCACATGCATGTAACAAAGGCTGGCTTGACCCGATGATCTATGGCCCTATGAGTATTTTGGCATGGAATGCGGTTAGCACTAAAGTAAATGATAAAGGCCAGGTGGAAGGAACTTGCGTGGGAACAGGAATGGCATTTGATCCCGCGTTTTATTATTATCGGCCGGTAAATGTTTTTGCTGCACATGGCTATGGCCCGGTGCTGCTAGCTGGCGCAGAAATGATTCAATTGCTTACTGATTTTGATTTCTATATCAATGACAGTTCTTTACAGTTAAAGGAAAAAAATAAATGAGATACTGTTTAATTGTATAAAAAATTTGTGATGAGAAAATATTCAACATATATAATTTTTATTGCAACAGCATTCTTATCAATAACAATTCATGCGCAGATCGGGAAGCGTTTTCCTTCAGAAAAAAAAGAAGTGGTAGATCCGGTAACAGGAGTCAAACTTATTTTTCTTACGAGCACACCCAAGGGTGATTCAAAAATTTATCAAACGCATAACCAATGGACATCGGACGGGCAATGGCTCATCTTCCGTTCCAATCGTGTAAGAGGTGAGGCAATGGCCGTAAATGAAAAGACAGGAGATATCGTACAGGTTACCGAGGGTGGTTATACGGGGATGCTGAATATTGCACGAAAAAGTATGAAGCTTTATTTTATGCGTAATGCAAAAACAGATACGATTCCAACTACACCAGGAGATACTGCACGCCGATTTGTACAAAGCCCGGTGCAAATTATTGAAGTTGATCTTGAGAAATTATTTACCGATAGCAAAGCTGGCACATTAAAAAAAGCAGATGCATACCAGCGTATTTGCGGAACTACACCAAAAGAATTAGGTGCCGGTGGCGACATGGCATTGGATGGTGACGAAGAATGGGCTTACTTCAGAGTTGGAGTCCAGGAAGCAGCAAAACATTTAGCACCGGGAACAAAGCTCGAAAAGAATTTTGGTCCGAGGAATATGGGTCAGGGCCCATCCGGCATTGCAGGTATGAATATTCATACAGGTGAAATAAAATATGTGATTTCTGTTCCATTCCAGGTTGGACATATTCAAACTAATCCATGGTTTCCCGGCGAAATTGTTTTTTGTTGGGAAACTGGTGGCAAGTCACCTCAACGTACATGGACAGTAATGGCAGACGGCACTGGTTTGCGTCCGCTCTATCCCGAATCAGAATATGAATGGGTAACTCATGAAGCAGTTATTTCAAAAGATGAGGTAGCGATTGCAATCATGGGGCATCGAAAAATCCCAGGTTCAAATAAGGCAGTTTTAGAAGGAACATCCGTAAGTGATGCCAATCCCGGCCAGGAAGCTGCATGGGGTCCTTCGGGTACGAGAGAAAAACCAACCGGCCTTGCTATTGTCAATTTACGTACAAGAGAAATGGAAATTGTGGGGCAAACAAAAAGCGGCAGCGGTCTTTGGCATGTAAGTGGTTCACCGGATGGCCGCTGGGCGGTAGGTGATGATTTTGATCGGAATATTTTTTTGATCGATCGCCATACAAGAGAAATGATCTTACTTTCTGCAGGACATAAAACTACTGCAGCGGATCATCCTCATCCAACAATGAGTCCCGATGGAACGAGGATCCAGATTCAATCTGCGATGTTGTCTGCAGATAACAGGACGATGAACATTTGCATAATTCCGGTTCCTGAAGAATGGCTGAAAAGGACCTATAAATAGATTTTTTGTGTATTGATGAGAGCCTGGCGATTCATTCTTAGACAACAAAAGTGTCAATAATATTTTTTCAGTGCTAAAGAAACAATTAAAGCAAATTATGTAAACAGGTTTGTTTTGAATAACCTGCCGATCTCTGTAAACACAGTGTTAGCCAATCCTATTTCCGGGAACGATTGCGTAAATAGTTAATATTTTTCAGGACAGGTCAGGACGCAGAGTGATAACAGCAGTTTTACCTTGTGTATTCATTAAAACTGCTGCTGTATGAAAAGAAAAACTGCTTTTGCAAGCCGTGGTATCTTGCTAATATTGTTTTTCTCCATTACCACATTTGCTTTTTCACAAAACAATTTTAGGGTATCAGGCAAAGTAATTGATGAAACTGGTAAGCCAGTATCAGGCGCCACTGTTACGGTAAAAGGAACTTCAATAGCAACAGCTACTACAACAGATGGGACATTCGTCCTGAACATTCCATCTGGTAATGCTGTTCTGATAGTTACTTCTATTGGTATTGTCGAAATGGAAGTTGGTGTTAATAACAGGCCAGAAATTGCCATATCAACGACAAGCAATACTACTTCTCTTCAGGATGTAGTAGTTATTGGTTATGGTACTCAGAAAAGAAAGAATGTGACCGGAGCTGTTTCTTCATTTAATGCAAGTAATCTTCAGGAGCGACCTGTTCTGAGAGTTGACCAGGCATTGGTTGGTCAGTTAGCCGGTGTTAGAGTTAAACAAACCACCGGAACTCCCGGCAAAGGATTTAGTATCCAGGTACGTGGTTCCGGATCTATAAGCGGTGGTAATGAGCCTTTATATGTTATTGATGGCTTCCCCTTAGCTGTTAACTCCAGCAACGTTTCTAATGGTTCTTTTTCAACAGGAAATCCATTGGATAATATTAATCCAAACGATATTGAAAGAATTGAAGTGTTGAAAGATGCTGCTGCCGCTGCAATCTATGGATCTAGAGCTTCAAATGGGGTGGTAATAATTACTACAAAACATGGGCGATCCGGTAAAGCAAAAATCAGTCTTAATATATATGGAGGTTATAACGAGACGGCTAAAAAACTGGAGATGATGAATGGTCAACAATGGATTGACCAGGCTACTGAAGTAATTAATGCTACTTATGTTAATCAATTCAAATCCGTGGGTGCGACTGCCAATGATGACATGGCTACTCGATTAGCCAGATCAGGGGGCAATAACCTAAATTACATCCTTGACCCCCGGTGGTCAATGCCAGGACATCCAGGGTTGTCATTTATTGACTGGCAGGACGAAATAGAAAGAAAAGGGGGAATTCAGAATTATGAGATCTCAGCCAGTGGCGGTACAGATGTAGTAAAATATTTTTTGTCAGGAAACTTTGGATACCAGCAAGGCTTTGTTATACATACAGACTATAAAACATTTTCTGCGAGGGCAAATGTTGAGATCAATGCTTCTAAAAAATTAAAACTTGGTATAAACATCGCCCCTACCTATTCCATTTCCCAGGATCCTGGTGTGGAAGGAAAGGACCAAATTTTTCACCAGGCTTTAAGTTTGGCGCCTGTCCAGGAAGACACGATGAGTGTCTTTCCCAATACTGGTAGAAATATGCAATATGCCTGGAGCAGTTCAACTAATTCGCCTTATGGTAAATTGACATACAATAAAGGCACAAATAAACGTTACCGTACATTAGGTTCTATGTTTGGAGAATACCAGATCATTAAGGGATTAAGTTTCAGATCATCAGTCAATTTTGATAATACTGACAACATTTCAACTACTTATGTGCCTTATACTACGGTAGGAACCACCACTCCATCTTTGAGCACAACAGGTGCTATTGTTTATCCTGCAAACCCAAGAATCTTTAACGGCTCAAATAATTTGCTTTCTAATACTTCCGGAACATATCGAAGCTATCGCAGGCAAACTTTTGTAAATGAAAACACGCTTACATACAGTACGGTATATAAAAATGATCACAGCATAAACGCACTGGCAGGGTTTGCATATAACCAGGATCGTTTGGACCAAAGCGCAATAAGTTCAAGTGGTGGATACACAAGTGCATCGATACAAACATTAAATGCGGCAGCAGCCGTTACTGGTAATACTACCTCATCTCAAAGTGTACTGATCTCTTATTTTGCACGGCTCCAATATGGTTTCCGTGACAAATATTTTTTCTCCGGTAGCATTCGCAGAGATGGTTCTTCCAGGTTTGGTGTCAATAATCAATTTGGAATATTTCCATCTGTTTCTTTGAAATGGATAGTTACAGAAGAGAATTTTATGAGAGGAATATCTTTAATCAGTGACCTTAAGTTAAGGGCATCATACGGGGTAAATGGAAATGATAATTTGCCTAATGACTATGCAAGTATTGCAACAATTGGTTCTACGGGTTATGTTTTAGGCGGGACACCGGGTGTGGTAATTGGCCAGGCACCAAATGTATTGGCTAACCCTGATTTGAAATGGGAAAAATCACAGACTTATGATTTCGGACTTGACTTTGGGTTGTTTAAAAACCGCATTACCGGTTCTTTCGATTATTATAACAAATTTAATACGGATCTTTTATTAAATGTCCAGGTGCCGGCAGCAACCGGATTTACTTCCTATCTCACTAATGTAGGTTCTGTAAGAAACATAGGACAGGAATTGGAGTTAACCACACGTAATATGGTCGGTAAATTTCAGTGGACAACTGATTTTAATATAACCCATAATACGAATAAAGTGGAGGCTTTGGCACCTGGTCAAACCCAGATCATTATACCTAACGGGTTTACTGTATCCGATGCAATTCTGCGTGTTGGTGCGCCAATAAATAGCATATATGTTTTGAAAGTGCTGGGATTTTTAACTGCAAAAGATATTGCCGACAATGTGCCTATGTATAATACTGAACAGCCTGGTGATTTTAAAATCGAGGATTTGGACCACGATGGAAAAATAACCGAAGCCGATAAACAAATTGTTGGACATCCTAATCCCGATTATTATTATGGTATCACAAATACATTTCGTTATGAAGGATTTGATTTGAATATTTTGATCCAGGGTCAGTGGGGTGGCTCAATATATTCACAGTTTGGTCGGTCTATTACACGTGTCGGACAGGGAAGATCAGATAATCATCCTGCATCCTATGTTGATCGCTGGTATTCGGAAACTAACCAGGGAGCTGGCCGCTTTAGTAAGGCTTATTCAACCATGAATAGTCCTATTACAGCCTTTACGGATTGGTTATATCCATCGGATTACATACGTGTCAGGAATATAACGCTGGGTTATAATTTGAAAAGACTGTTTAAAAAGAATGTTTTTCAGGATGCAAGGTTGTACATGACTTTAGAAAACTTTTTTGGTCATGATAAATATACAAATGGTTTGAATCCTGAGGCAACCAATACCAGTATAAGCACCAATAGTGCATACCCTGAAGCCGGAGATTATGGCGCTATGCCTTTGTCAAAATCATTCATAATTGGATTAAATATTACATTTTAATCACCCTAATTTATTTAAAATGAGAAAGACATATTTTATATTAATTATTGGAGCTGTCATTTTTATTTCATCATGTGAAAAGAAATTGGACCAGGCACCAATTTCATCAGCAACCACTTCAACTTTTTATCAGCAACCCAGCGACTTTATACAGGCTATTAATGCAACTTACAATGACCTGAGAGGTTACCCTGATAGAGCACTTTTTCTCTCTGAAGTAAGGTCTGATAATATATATCCTTCCAATAATGATGTTGCTAGGGACCACGATCCTATTAATAATTTTGCACCTAACATTGCCTCGAATGTTTATGTTGAAGAAGCATGGAGAGTAGACTTTAATGGAATATTCAGAGCTAATACTGTTCTTGATCAAATTATCAAAAATGGCAGTTATATCGGCAATACTGTGTTGGCAACAAGATTAACTGCAGAAGCAAAATTCCTGCGTGCATTCTTTTATTTCGACCTGGTTAAATATTATGGTAAAGTGCCACTCATTGATCATCCGGTGTTAGCCAACGAAGCTATGCAAATAGGCCGCAGTTCGGTGGCTGACGTATATGCATTAATTATTTCCGATCTTCAATTTGCAATAGCTAACCTCCCCACTGGCTATGGCGGCACGTATCCAGCATATGGAACTACTGACGTAGGCAGGGCAACAAAATATGCTGCCGAAGCAATACTTGCAAATGTTTATATGACCCGGTCAGGACCTACTTATGGGATTGAAGGAGCTGGTATGGGATTAAATGAATGGAGCCTGGCCTTGCCTTTATTACAGGATATTATCAACAGCGGAACTTTTGTTTTTAATCCGACTCAGTATGCGTTCAATATACCTGGCGGTGTGCCAGCAACAGGGATTTTTTCATATAGTAATCAAAGCCCTTCTTACGCTGCAGGTGGTAACAGGGAAGCCATATTTGATGTAATGTATATTTTTAATGCAAATCCGGTTACAGGTGCTACATATCCCTGGGTCCTCGTTCCTGATTCCTATTTCAGATCTATTGGTGATACTAAGTTAAACGGAGCTCTTGGTGCGCCTACTGTATCAATTGATCTTGTGAATAAATACCCAGCGGGTGATAAACGCCTGTCGCCAACTATCCATACTACAACATTTGGTAACGATAATCACCCATTCTTCCGAAAATATTTAGACACTACCAAAATCCCTACTACAACCAGGTTTGACTGGGCTATCAATTTTATTGCTGTCAGATATACTGATGTATTAATGCTTAAGGCAGAGTGCATTTTACATGGTGCACCCGGTACACAAGGTGATGTTGATGCAATTGTTAACCAGGTTAGGGTGAGGGCCGGCCTTCCGACAGTATCAAATGTGACTTTGCCACAATTGTTCGATGAGCGCAGAAGAGAATTTGCTGGAGAAGGTTCTCGTTGGTTCGATTTGCAAAGGAGTGGCAACCTCTTAACCATTATGAATGCATGGATAGCCGTTGAAGATGCAGCAATACACAAGATGAACCAGGTAGCAGCAAAAGATATTATTTACCCTGTGCCACAATCACAATTAGATGCTGCTCCAGGTTTATACCAGTAATGCGAAAAATGAAAGATTAAGAAAATCACTATCGGGATAGACTATAGATTTAGATTCCAAAATCCCGGTTAATAAGTAGCTTTTCATAAAGCAAGCAGAAACAAAATGGCGAGTCGAGTTCTTTGACCGCCATTTTATTTTACATTACGGTAAGAAAACGATCATTATCATTTAATGCAATAAGATGAAGAAAACACTTATTTATTTGTTGATATGCAGTGTTTGCTTACAATTATTCTCTCAAAGAAAATTAATAGTGGTCGCTGATAGACCGGTTACCGCAATATCTCCAACGATGTGGGGTGTGTTTTTTGAAGACATAAACTTTGGCGCTGATGGGGGTTTGTATGCTGAACTGGTAAAGAATCGTTCATTTGAATTTCCGATCGCAATGATGGGATGGGGTGAGGAAAGCGTAAGCTATCAAAAGGGACGAATACTCATCATCAACCGATCGGATAACTCGAATAATGCAAGGTTTGCAAGAATAACGATCAATAACCCCGAGGGTAATTTTTCATTATCAAACGAGGGCTTCAGGGGAATGGGCTTTCATCAGTCAAAACAGTATGAACTGTCGATGATGATAAGAACAGAAAACCCAACTAACATTAAAATAAAGATCCAGTTGCTGAAGTATGGGGGAAAAATTATTGGTGAAGGGTCAGTTGAAAATTTTAGTAATGATTGGAAAAAATATTCTGCAACGATAACAACTAATGATACGGCACAAAGAGGACGACTCAATTTAATTTTTGAAGGGCAAGGTGTGATCGACATAGACATGATCTCATTATTTCCACGTGATACATGGAGGAATAGAGCCGGTGGTTTACGAAATGACCTCGTCTAAATGATCGCTGATTTAAAGCCAGGGTTTGTTCGTTTTCCAGGTGGTTGTATAGTTGAAGGAAGAGAACTGACAAATCGCTATCAATGGAAAACAACAGTGGGCAATGTACCTGATCGAAAGCTTATCATGAATCGATGGAATGTTGAGTTCCCAAGAAGAGCTGCACCTGATTATTATCAAACTTTCGGTTTGGGCTTTTATGAATATTTTTTGTTGAGTGAGGGCATTGGTGCTGAACCTCTACCGATCCTGAATTGTGGTATGGCTTGTCAATTTAATAGTGCTGAAGTAGTTGCTATGGATGAATTACAACCATACATTGACGATGCACTCGACCTCATCGAATTCGCAAATGGCTCGATAACTACAAAATGGGGGAAGATTAGAAATGAAATGGGACATCCTGCTCCGTTCAACATGAAACTTATCGGTGTTGGCAATGAACAATGGGAGCCGCAGTATATAGAACGATATAAAGTTTTTGAAAAAGCAATTCTTTCAAAATATCCCAACATAAAAATTGTATCAGGCGCTGGTCCTTTGGCCGAAGGGGAATATTTTAATTATGCATGGAAGGAATTAAAACAACTTAAGCCGTCGCTGATCGATGAGCATTATTACAAACCACCAAAATGGTTTTTTAGTAATGCAAGCAGGTACGATAATTATGAAAGAACAGGTCCAAAAGTTTTTGCCGGCGAGTATGCTGCCCATTCAAAAGATAATCCTGATGCAGAAAGCCGGAATAATTGGGAATCTGCATTGGCTGAAGCAGCCTTTATGACCGGGCTCGAACGAAATGCCGACCTCGTTCAAATGTGTTCTTATGCTCCTTTGTTTGCACATGTAGATGCCTGGCAATGGAGACCCGATCTTATCTGGTTCGATAATTTAAATTCAATGGCTACTCCGAATTACTACGTTCAAAAATTATTTTCCACAAACAAAGGAACACATGTGGTGGCAATAACTGAGGACGACAAGGCAATAGCAGGTACGGATAGTCTTTATAGCAGTGCAGTTATTGATAAGCAAAAAGGAGAATTGGTCATCAAAATTGTAAATAGCGCATCGACTGCTCAACAAATCGAATTTGATTTGCGGGGTTGCAAATTGTCAAAGGCTGAAGCCATTATTCAAACTCTTGCAACAAATGATATTTACGGTTATAATAAGGTTGTTGAGCTGGAGAAGTTAAAACCTGGTGAGAAAAAGTTCCTTGTAAATGCCAATAAATTCAATTATTCTCTGCCGGCATATTCCGTTTCGGTTTTAAGGATCCCGGTCAGTTTTAAATGACGACTTAGTTCAGGACTGTACAGGATACAGCTCTTACTTTTTAATTGTTACTTTATAAGCTCAAGATTGCAATATGAAAAATAAAATACCTGCTTTTGGGTTTTGGCTTCAACTTCTATGTTTTATACTTCCTTTTCATTTTACCACTGCACAAACCCGAATGGAAACAGGTGGTAAAAAAATGCCAAATGAATGGATCGATCAATCAACCGGGCATAAAGTAATAAAGCTTACAAGAAGAGACGGGAACAACATGAGTTTTTATTTTCATAACAATCCATTTGTTGGCAGCA
>DASTZB010000609.1:0-2223 GCA_035764525.1 Chitinophagaceae bacterium
ATTATTTTTTAAATAAAAATATAGATCTTGATGAAGCTTTGGCATGGAGCCAGAGAGCTGGTAATTTCAAAAGTTTTGCCACATTAAATACATTAGGCACGGCATACACAAAAACGAACAGGTTAAAAGAAGCTGATTCAACAATGAATGAAGCTTTGGTATTTGCAAATCCTAATCAGTACCTGGGTTACGGACGATCATTAATAACTGCAAAAAGATTAGACAGGTCATTGGAGATTTTTAATGCAGCAGAAAAAAAATATGGCGATTCTTATACTGTGAATGCAGGTTTCATGTCCTATTATTCTGCTAAAGGAGATTTTAAAAAGGCAACAGATTATGCAAACAAAGCACTGGCCCAGGCACCCGATGCAGGAAAGCCAACGATAACTGCAAACATTGCAAAACTGAAAGAAGGAAAAGATATTAATCAGTAATAGATCTTTTATGAAAAAGACATTCACAGTTTTATTGATCGGCGCTGCAGTTGCGATCTTATTTTACTCTTTTTCAAAAGACAGTCGCAGCAAAAAAGCTGAGCCCGCAATTAAATATACATGCCTGCCATGCGGCTCTGCATGTGATTCGATGATTTATGATAAAGCCGGCACTTGCAGCCATTGCAATATGGCGTTGGTTGATAAGTCATCGATTGTCCATAAAAACATTCAACCTGGTAAAATGTGTTCACTTGATGAAAAAAATGTTGTCTTCCTCGATGTTCGTACGCCTGCTGAATTCAATGGTACCGCCGAAAATAAATTCGGGGCTATAAAAAATGCCATTAATATTCCTGTGCAGGAATTGGAGAAGAGAATGAATGAGCTGGAAAAATATAAAGACAAAGAGATCGTCGTTTATTGTTCGCACAGTCATCGCAGCCCAAGAGCCAGTTATATGCTTACGCAAAATGGGTTTAAGCGGGTAACCAATATGCTCGGCGGCATGAGTGTGTGGAAAGACCTGGTAAAGAAAAATGATTGCAATGAAAGGTTATATCAGCAACAATAAATTTTTAATTATAAATCAAACACCATGGACAACGCAATCAGCTGGTTCGAAATTGGGACTACCGATCTTGACAGGGCAACAAAATTTTATGAATCAATTTTTGGAGTGAAGCTAAATCCGCTCGATCTCCAAAATATAAAAATGCGAATGTTCCCACTGGATAACATGATGACAGGCGTTGGCGGCGCAATTGTATTTACAAACGGGTTTCATAAACCATCTTCTACGGATGGTCCATTGATCTACCTGAATGGAAATCCCGATGTACAAGATGTGTTAGATAAAGTGGAAGCGGCCGGCGGGAAGATCATGGTTCCGAAAACAGAGATCAGCCCGGAATATGGTTACATGGCTGTGATAATAGATACGGAAGGAAATCGTATCGGTTTGCATTCAGGCCCCAAACAATAGGTTTAAAAGAATAAACTATGACAAACTTTGATTGGAGCAGGTTTACTGTTCGTATCAATGTAAAAGCATCAACAGAGAAATTATATTGGTGCTGGGCTACAAAAGAAGGAATTGAATTTTGGTTTCTCCGCAGATCTGATTATAAAAAACCAGACAACACTCTTTATAAAGAAAACGAGTTTGTGAAAAAGGGTGATACGTATTCATGGTGGTGGCATGGTTATCCTGACGAAGTGGTGGAGCATGGCGAGATACTGGATTGCAATGGGAAAGATCTTTTCAAATTTAGGTTTGGAGATGCAGGCAATTGCACGGTCAGTATTTATGAAGAACAGGGAGAGAAGATCGTTGAGCTGTTACAGGACCAGGTCCCAACAGATGAAAAAGGAAAACAAAACTGGCATATAGGATGCAAAACGGGTTGGACATTTTATATGGCTAATTTAAAATCAATGCTTGAAGGAGGAATTGATCTGCGAAATAAGAATGAGCACTTGCAAAATGTTTTGAATGCGTAATGTGTCTCACAGATTACCCAGATTTCCACGGAATCTTTATCTGTGATAATCCGTGGCATCTGTGAGAAATAAAAATGGATCTAAATGATTTGACATACAAAATTCGGGGAGCGATTTTTAAAGTTCATTCATCGCTTGGCCCAGGTTTATTGGAAAGTGTTTATGAAGTAGCTTTAGCTTATGAATTAATGCAATTGGGGCTAAAAGTTGCTTCACAAGTTGGCTTGCCGGTTAATTACAATAATATAAAATTAGAGCTTGGGTTCAGGATAGACATAATTGT
>DASTZB010000610.1:0-6442 GCA_035764525.1 Chitinophagaceae bacterium
TCATAATCCGTTCCTGCAATTGCATCTTCATTGATAGTTTTATATTTTACTGATACAGGCAACTGCGCAGGTTTATCAAGAGAAACTTCAACGTTAAGAGTTGTCAAACCTCCATCACCTTCCTTGGCGGGATAAGATCTGGTCACTAATGTCGGAAGATCTAGTGTGCAATTTTCATCAGTTTGTCCATTACAATCATCATCGATACCATTTCCACAAATCTCTTTTGCTTCAGGATTCACAGCAGCATCGTTATCACTACAATCATCATTATTTGATACATATCCATTAGTGGCACCACATGCCTGGATAGTTCCTGAAGAAGAATTTCCATAACCATCTCCATCTAAATCCCGATAATAAGTGATCAATGAAGATGCTGCCGCCATAGTAATGCTATTCGACACAGCTGTTGAAGTGGTAACACAGCTTAGCGTTGTTGTCATTGTCACTGATATCACATCGCCGGCCGATAAATTTGAATTTTCATATTTGTAAAAGTCTATCCCCACATTATTTCCATTCAATTTCCATTGATAAGATGGTGTGCCGCCATTTGTTGGGGTTGCAGTAAACGTTACAAGTGTTCCGGGACAAACATAATTTGCAGATGTTGTAATACTTACTTGTGGAGTGACAGCCGTTGTTACTGTCATGAATATATTATTCGATGAAACGGCTTGTGGAATTGCACAACCTAATGATGAAGTCATTGCAACCTCTATTGAATCATTGTTAGCGAAACTGGTGCTTTGATAAATATTACTGTTTGTTCCTACATTATTTCCATTTAGTTTCCACTGATATGTTGGATTACCACCATTCGTTGGCGTAGCAGTAAATGTTACTAACTCACCCTGGCATATATATGTAAGATCTGCCGTAATACTAACTGAAGGCTGTATTGAAGAACTCACATCCATTGATATATTATTTGATGTAGCAGTTGGTGAAGAAGCACAACCTAATGAGGAGGTCATTACAACTTTGATCGTATCTGCATTGGCTAATGACGATGTTTGATATGTTGCACTGTTAGATCCAACGTTATTTCCGTTTAGTTTCCATTGATAGCCGGGATCATTTCCTCCATTGGTTGGGGTTGCGGTAAATGTTACCTGCTGACCGGCGCAAATATCTATTGCAGATGCATTGATGCTTACTGAAGGTGTTACTCCCGAACCAACGGTCATCACTATTGTATTTGAATTTGCATTCCTGGGATTGGCACAAACCTGAGATGATTCCATTGTTACTTTAATTACGTCACCATTATGCAATGTTGAAGATTGATATGTATTGCTATTGCTTCCAACAACGCTGCTATTCAAGATCCATTCATAATTAGGACTGTTACCGCCATTGGTTGGTGTTGCTGTAAATGTTACCTGCTGACCTGCGCAAATATTTATTGCCGACGCATCTATTGTTACAGCAGGAGTGAGAACAGCATTCACTGACATCGTTATCTCATTTGATGTTATTGGTGAAGACGGATAACAAGGCGACGAAGGCGTCATGATAACTTTGACCTTATCTCCATTTTGCAATGAGGAAGTCTGATAAGTTGTACCGGTTGCTCCCTGGATATCATTCCCGTTCAATTGCCATTGATAACCCGCACCTGCAGTTACTGAAGTAACATTGAATATTACAGAATAGCCGGGACAAGTTGTAGTCGCAGATGCATGGATATTTACAGAAGGCGGTGTCGAAGACAATACAGTCATTGTTATAGGGGTTGATGTCACCGATTGTGGACTTGCACAACCTAAGGATGATGTCATCGTTACCGTGACATTATCACCATTGTTCAATGCAGAACTTGAAAAAGTGTCACTATTAGTTCCCACACTATTACCGTTTACTTTCCATTGATAAGACGGAGTAGTGCCGCCATTTCCCGGGGTCACAACAAAGCTTGCAGTAGTACCAGCACAAATTGTAGCTGCCGAGTACTCAACATAAACTGATGGCGGTAGTGTTGGTGTTACTGTTACCGGGATGCCTCCACTAGTCGCTGTTTGCGGATTAGCACAAGCAAGTGAAGAGGTCATTGTAACAGTTACCTTGTCCCCATTTGCCAAAGTTGAACTTTGATAAGTTGAACCTGTAGCACCTGGAATAATATTTCCATTTAATTTCCACTGATAGGTTGGTGAAGTGCCGCCATTTGTTGGCATAGCCGTGAAGTTAACAGGCATACCTGTACAGATCGTTGTTGCTGACATACCAAGACTAACTAATGGAACAACACTGCTGCTTACATTTATTAAAATTTCCTCTGACAAATCAGATTGAGGATTTGCGCAACCCAATGAAGAGGTCATTAAAACAGAAACTTTATCTCCATTTGCTAAGGTTGTACTTTGATAAGTTGAACCTGTAGCACCTGGGATATTATTGCCATTCAGTTTCCACTGGTACGAAGGATTAGCACCACCATTAAATGGGAGAGTAGTGAAAACTACCTGCTGACCCGGACAAATATCAGTTACTGATGCATTAAGATTTATAACTGGAATAACATCTGTATTTACAGTTACCGTGAATGAACAATTGGTCGAAGGCGAGCTATTTAAAGCGTAGGTAACTGTTGTAACACCTGCATTAAATGTTTTTCCGCTTGCAGTACCTGTTCCTGTTCCGATCGTTGCCCCGGTAAGAGTATAGGTATAGGAAGTGCCTGGTGGCGTAGTAGTCGGATCAATGCCATTGACTATTGCTGTGCACTGACCTGCCTGCGCTGTAACTGTAATATTTCCAGGACAAGAAATTGTAGCGCTGTTGCCGACAGTAATTGTGTCTTTTGCAAGAAAGCTCCAATGACCTTGCTGGTCTCTTACTCTTATTGCAAGAACATGATCGCCCTGTGATAAACTGTTCGGAACAAGAACTAAAAATGTCTGCGTAATAAGATCACCGGTAGGACTTACGATTAGCGGTGATGCACTTCCCATGCCGGGATCAGTATCATAAAAATATTCTGCAGCTACAATTGGTGCAGCATCAACAGGGTTTGGAGCAACATAAAAACCCCTTTGTTCAAACAAGCTCCATTTGCCTTCCTGATCTTTCACACGTATAGAAAGAAAATGAAATCCTGAGCTAAGTTGCATAGGAATTGAAACAGCAACAGGAAAATTCACCACCGACCCTGAACTTCCGATATTAACTTGTGTGCCGGCGCCAACTCCAGGATCCGAATCAATAAAATATTCTGCACCGGTAATGTTTGTTGTATTGGTGCCGGTAGTGCCGGAAAGATAGAATACGCTTGTTTCATACCTGCTCCAAACACCATTAGCATCTGCAACTCTTGTATTAAGAAAATGAAATCCGCTGGTTAAGGTTGCCGTAGGAACTGCAAAGGAAAAATTCACGATATCGCCCTGTGTAAAGTTTGTAATCACAGTTCCACTACCTTGTCCCAGGTCAACATCTATAAAATATTCCGCCTTTACTATGCTTTGAGAAAATACTGTTTGTATGGAAAATAATATCCCCAACAGTATGAATATTCTCCTCATACCAATTAGTTTTTTTAATGAACAATAAAATTTACAGGGACGCTAAAATTTTTTTTAATTATTCTTCCTGGCTTCAACCTGCACACTTAGTGTGCCTCCAACTGATATATTCGGATTGGAAATACTCATGCTATATACATAAGGGATCCGGCTCATTCTTGAATTGGTCCAGTTCAGAATACCTGTTGCATCAAATAGTAGACCCATGTCTTTGGACGGATTATCAGTTGAGCTATTGTTTGCAGGCCCGGCAGCAATGGTAAAATTCAATAATGGATCTTTGGTCCCGTTATTCACAGCGGCCTGATCCGCCATCTGGGGATCCTGGCCCGCTACATTATTAGCACCACTATTTCCGTTAACGGTCCATGGATTATCTATGCCACACAAGTAAGTGATGTTGTTATTGAATGTGCTATTGGAGCAATTTGTTGATGCGTTTCTGTGAACAAAAATGTTATTCGTGATCAATAATCCTCTGCAATCTCCTATAAAAGCTGGTGCATTGACGGATGTTCCATAAAATAAGTTGTGATCAATTAACACACTTATGGAATTTGTAAAGCCATAAATATTCCCCGACGATGCATTGGTTGGATAAAAAACATTATTCTGGATCACACAATTGGTATACGAATTATTTAGATTGCCTACAATCTGGCCTCCATCAAACCAATTATCCTGGAACACGAAGCCAGAATAGTTGTCTGTGCTATAATTGATAATTACCTGGGCTCCGGTAAATTGATTCCTGATAAAACGAATGCCGTTAGGATGATTAAATCCTATCACAATTTGGCCTGTGAAAACCAAGCCTTGTAATTCCGAGTTATCACTACCAGCTCCCTGGAAATTGATACTGGAAATAGATGCTTTTAGAGGATTTAAATTGCTCAATGGCGCCCATCCGGGTCCAATATAAGTTATCCGCTTGTTAGTTACATTAAAACTCCCGTAAGATGTACTGCTACCATGGATATAAATTGTGTCACCACTTGATGACGCATCTACTGCGGCCTGTATAGTTGTATACTGCGCAACGGTTCCGGGATTATTGCTTACTGTTCTTACAGTCGCAAAAGCATTTACACATAAGCAGGTTAGTAAGAAAAAGAAAAACTGTTTCATGACTAATTGATTTTTGATTTAATAAATGGTTTGGTTTTGTTTAAATTTTTAATAACACAGTTCTTACCCGGTAACTTTTCAGTTACCGGATGATATAGAACTGCTGCTTGATCTTTTTAGAAAAGTTTTCTGATCATTTACTGCCATCGGATATCTCGTAACCGGTGGCGGGAGTAATTCTTAAATTGCCTTCATGTCGTATTGAAACACGTGATGATCCAGAGAGCAATATTTCAAGATCACTTACTTTAATTGTTCCCGAAGAAAGGATTTGTGTATTCCCGGATGTGACCAATGAATTAATATTGTCTGCAGGTAGATAAATGATGAATTTACTACCAGAGAAGTTCTTTGTCGCATTAATAACAAGCTTCCCTTTCTTTACTCTTGCAGTCGCTAGTTCCACGTCGTCGGCATCACCACGTAGTACAACGCTATTGGTAAGATTATTGGTAAGCACAATCACAGCGTTACCCTGCACTTCTATTTTATTAAAAGTTTCTGCGATGTCTATTTTCCTGGTCTGCGTAACAGGATCTTCAAAAAATTGCTGTGCTGATGTTGTTGCAGTAATAGCAAGGGCAATCAGTACTAAAAGGATTTTTCCGTTCTGGTGAAATTTGATTAACTGTTTCATTTGGTTTTGTTTTAAATGGTTAATGATTTTTGATTTAAAATAGTTTTTACAGGAATTGGGGACTTGAAACTGTGATCATTTGTTTTTCATTGTTGAATTGATGATGTATTGGTCTTTTTATTTTTTGCCATTTCCAATAAGTGAATGAACGCAACACCCATTCAAACGGACCCATAGTATATTTTTTCATCCACCAGGTGCTAAATACGAGTTGTAATACAAAAAAGAAGATGAATAAAATGAAGCCTTCGGTTGGCGCCACTGTTTTGAATTTGTTTGTCAACAGAAAATAAGGAACAAGTGCAAGGGATTGGATCAGGTAATTGCTAAGCGCCATTTGTCCGAATGCTGCCAGGGGTTCGAACATTCTTTTCCATTTGCCCGAAGACTTAAGGCTAATGAGAATGGTTCCATAAAGTGTTACAGAAACGAGCATCCATATTTGCCATAATGAGCGAAAGCCGAGGCTAATTAATACCCGTATTGGGAATTTAAGTGTCTTAGGATTCAGACCTGACAAAATATTGTCAAGCCAGAAGTACATGAAAGGAATCATTACTATTGACGATATTACTGTTATGATCATTAATTTCTTTCTTAATTTTTTATTTGTTTTTATCTTTTGATATATGCCCGCCTTGCTGATCATGAATCCAAGCATGAAATGAAATAACATTTCGATATAGATACCATAGACCTGGTGATAAAGTTTGAACCATTGCCAATTGAATTGAACATAGTCAGGATAATCATTGGGTTCCACAAGGGCCGCTGCTTTTGGCCAGACATTGGCAACATTATATTGAATTAAAGGAGTGACTATAAAAAACAAAATGCCCATAAAAAGAAGTAACTGTCGCACCGTTGCTTTGCGTACCAATAGCAATACGACACCTGCTATTGCATAAAACATAAGAATGTCCCTTTTACTTAATAAAATCGCATGGACAAACCCTATTACAAGTAATCCTATAAGACGACGTGTAAAAACAGGTACAAGCGATGTAGCATGCTGCTTTGCTTTTTCCAATTGTACATGAAAGCCAATTCCAAAAATGATAATAAGCATCGTGTACATCCTGCTTTCTATGAAGATGTATTTGAACCATGATATTATCTCATCAGAAAGCGAATTGGTATAACCATA
>DASTZB010000611.1:0-2013 GCA_035764525.1 Chitinophagaceae bacterium
GAAAGAGTAAGCCGCATGGCATTAAGAGATAAGAATCATCCATCAATTATTATGTGGAGTCTCGGTAATGAAGCAGGTAGTGGCCCAAATCATGCAGCAATGGCCGGATGGATAAAAGATTTTGATATCACAAGGCCTTTGCATTATGAACCTGCGATGGGGAGTCCGAAGGAAGAAGGATATATTGATCCATCTGACCCACGGTATTTAAAATCAAATGATCATTCTCATCGTATTCAAAATCCGCTTGACCAATATTACGTAGATGTGATAAGCCGCATGTATCCTTCTGATTATACAGCGCCATTATTAGTGAATCAGAAGAATGGTGATAATCGCCCTATTTTCTTTTGTGAATATGCACATGCAATGGGCAACAGTGCCGGTAACTTAAAAGAATTTTGGGATCAATGGAGAACAATACCAAGAATTATTGGCGGTTGTATCTGGGAGTTTAAAGATCAGGCCTTGGAGAAAACAGATTCAGCAGGTGTAAAGTATTATGCTTATGGTGGTGATTTTGGAGAAAAATATTTTGACAATTTTACTATCAAAGGAGTTGTAAATGCTGATGGAAGACCCAAAGGGGCGATGTATGAATGTAAAAGAATTTTTCAGCCGATACAAGTTGAATGGGCTGATTCAATAAAAGGTCTTATAAAAATTATTAATAGGAGTGAAGTAAAAAATGCAAATAAATATAGTGCAGTACTGGAAATAAGGGAAGACGGGAATATTATATTGAAAAAACTGATCGGAGGTATTGATGCTGCTCCCGGAGCTGAAGGGACATTTCCAATTTCACAGTGGCTACCAAAAATGAAGCCCAATGCAGAATATTATGCCACAGTCCGATTCGTTTTGTTGAAAGACGAGCCATGGGCTCCAAATGGATTTGAGATGGCCAGTAATCAATTAAGAATTCCAAATGGAAATAAGTCTTTGACGGATCAAAATTTTACTGCACCAATTACTTTTAAAGAAGATGATTCCCGCATACAGTTGACCGGTAAGAGTTTCACAATAACTTTTAGTAGACTAAGTGGCGCCTTAAGTTCTTATACACAAAATGGACACGAGCAGGTGTTGACACCGTTGTTTCCGCATTTTACCCGCCCTCAAACAGATAATGACAAACGTGGATGGAAAACACATAGGACTCTAAGGCAATGGTATGAATCCACTCTGAAACTCTTCAATATAACCACCGGCAAATTTGATGGTAAAAAAGGAAGTGGAATAAGCGTCACAAGCACCTATTCATTAATTCATGATAGCGCAATGGTAACTGTCATCTATGAAGTCTACGGCAATGGGATTATTCATATAAATTATGGATTAGAGACAAAGGTTGGGTTAACAAATATCCCTAAAGTAGGCATGCAGGTGGGCATTGAAAATAGCTTTGATGATATTAAATGGTATGGCCGCGGTCCATTTGAAAATTATATCGACAAGCGTTATGCTGCTGATGTCGGTGTTTACAGTTTTCCAGTTAAAGATTTTATGGAAAATTATGTTGTGCCCCAGGAAAATGGAAACCGTACAGATGTGAGATGGATGTACCTGTCTGATCCCAAAACCAAGAATGGTTTACTGGTTGTCGCTGATAGTTTGTTAAACATGAGTGCATGGCCTTACACAGATTCTACTATTCAAAATGCAAAGCATACAAACAAATTGAAAGACGCCGGTTTTATAACTTTAAATATTGATTTAATACAAATGGGTGTTGGTGGCAATGATAGTTGGAGTGAAGTGGCAGCGCCGTTGGAGCAATATCAAATTAAAGCACAGCCATATCATTATAGTTTCTATATTGTTCCGTTTAATTCTAAAACAAAAAAACCGGGAGTAAAAGCAAAGCAAATTAGATTTTAAATGAAGTATGTTCCTATTATAATTAGTTTACTATTCTTCTGTTTCAATTCGCTTGCACAGAAAGAAGTTCCGCAATCTATGATGCAAAAGATGTATGATGAAGTAAAGACTCCATATAAATACGGACTGGTT
>DASTZB010000612.1:0-5698 GCA_035764525.1 Chitinophagaceae bacterium
CTGGCCATCATTACTGATTATCCTGGTCCTGATCCGGAAACATCAACAAATGGAAATGGTACAACCAACCAGAGTGTTGACAGAAACCAGGTAGGGAACGGCCGAACTTTAACTATAGGTCTAAATATTGGCTTCTAAAATCTTTTAAACTAAAAACAGAAACGAAATGAAGAAAAAATTAATATACATGAGTCCCATCGCCGCATTGATGATGCTTAGTTCTTGCAAGAAGGAGCGATTGGAACCTGTTCCGACAACTTCTATATCGGATCAATCAGCTTTTGAGACACCTGATCGCATACTGAACCAGGTAAGAGGGTTATATGCCAACCTTCGTTCTGGGCAATTTTATGGTGGTCGTTACCTTGTTTATAATGATATCAGGGCTGATGAATTCATCAATGAACTGACCAATGGTGTAACGGGACTTGAATTATGGGCAGGAACACAAAACAACAATAATGCCCAGGTTACAGGACTTTGGTCACAAGCTTATTATTTAATAAACCTGTGCAATGTATTTTTAGATGGAATGGCGGCAGGAGGAACTACTGTTGTTGGAGACGCATTATCTAAAAATTATATCGCAGAAGCAAGGTTTCTTCGGGCTTTATCATACTATAGTATGCTACAACTGTATGCCCGTCCCTACTGGGATGGTACCGGCTCAAAACCTGGTCTTATTATTCGTCTTACCGGAAATACTAGCTTCGGAGATTATGCAAAAGCGAGAAGCACCGTGGCAGAAGTGTATACTCAAATACTGGATGATCTGAACTTTGCCGAATCCAATGTGCCTCTTACCTATTCTGATCCAGCTACAAACACTACAAGAGCGCATCGTAATACTGTTATCGCTCTAAAGACCCGGGTATATTTAAGCATGCAGAAATATGCAGAGGTTATAACCGAAGCAAATAAGATAGTAAGTGCATCTGCTCCTTTTTCTGCTTCTACTGGTGTGGCGCATGCTCTGCAAGCAGATATAACAAATGTATTTAAAACGCCTTACACGACAACAGAATCCATTTTTTCAATGCCTTTTAATTCTAATGAAACACCTGGTACACAAAATCAGATGGGATATTATTATTCAAAGAATGCCGGTAACGGTGAATATTCACTCAATATGTCTACAGGTATAGCTGCAGATGCTACGTGGACGGCTGCCGATAAAAGAAGAACCTTTTTGGCAGTATCTGGTACTAAAACCTACCTGGATAAAAAGTATCCAGCCGGTAGCCCATATACGGATTGGGTACCCGTAATGCGGTATTCTGAAGTATTGCTTAACTTGGCGGAAGCAAGAGCCCGTTCTACAAACACCGTAGATGCGCAGGCAGTAGCTCTGCTGAATGCTGTGCGGAATCGTTCTGATGCAACAACTACTTATACCGTTGCCAGTTTTCCTACTGTAACTGAACTGATCAATGCAATCCTTAAAGAACGCCGTATTGAGTTTCTTGGAGAAGGACTAAGAAGCCCGGACCTTCTACGCCTTGGATTGACCATTCCGGCAAAAGGAACTGTGTCGGCCATTCCCCCTAGCGCAACGAATTATATTTGGCCAATTTCTGCCACCGAGCTGTTATTAAATTCTCTGTGTAAAGACAATTAAGTTTTAATTCCTTCCTTGTAAAGGGACTGCTTCTTCGGAGGCAGTCTCTTTATATTAACCAACCGCCTAACGTTTACGATTTTCTTTTTTGTTTTCCAACAACAAATTGTACAATGCAAATGTATAAGCCTATCCAAAAAACAAGAAAGGCTGCTTATTTTGAGACGGCCTCTTATGGCAAATAAAATTAGTTTAATACTTCATGCAGTTTTTGTTCTAATGCTTTTCCACGAAGATTTTCTGCGACAACCTTCCCATCCGGATCAACTAAAACATTAAAAGGGATACCGGCTATCTCATATATTGGCACAACTTCACTTTGCCAATACTTAAGATCGCTGATATGTGTCCAATTCAAATTATCATCGACGATCGCTTTTTCCCATGGTTCTTTTTGCCTATCAAGCGAAACGCCAAGTATTGTAAAATTCTTATTCTTGAAATGATTATAAGCCTGCACGACGTTAGGATTCTCTCTCCTGCAGGGTCCACACCAGCTTGCCCAAAAATCAACAAGCACATATTTACCACGAAATGAACTCAGCTTGACAGTTCTTCCTTCAGTATCGGGCAACGAAATTTCTGGCGCCTGTTTTCCTACCCACTTTAATTTTGGAATTCCGGCTTCCACTGAATTTCGAATGCCTGCTATATCCGTACGCTCAGGAAATTTCGTAAGCACATCATTTAGCAAAACGACAACTTCTTCTTCAGTAAAACCATTTACCCTGAAATTCGGATCCCTGGCCATTCCCTGGTATGTAGAAAGGATAAATAATGACAATGAAGAATTAGTAGCTTGTTGAACAGACTGCTGCGTAAAAGCTTTTTCTTCGTTTGAAATTTGCTGCTGCTTTATGTTGAGGTCCTGCACCAATGCCGAATCACCATTATTTTTTTTTATGCTGTCTATTTGATAATAGATAGTAAACCGGTCTCTTTGCATTCCGGTTATTTTAGCAAGATATTCCTGTATTGATTTACTGGCCTTTGATCCGGTGACATTATAAAAATCAGTTCGCTTATTAAAGTCCACATCTAAATTGATCTTCGAAGCATCATTTATAATGGTTACAAATTGTGAGGCATCATTTTGCAGGCGAAGGTTGTAAACGGCATCTTTTTTCGCATTAATATTTAAAGAGAATTTCCCATCAGCAGCAACGTCAGAAGAATCTTTTATTGCCTTTTGTCCGGTTGTAATATCCGACTCTTCAATATAGACCACTTTTGACGGCGCATTATGCAAAACACCAGCGACTGTAAATGTTTTACTATCGTTTTCTTTACACGAGGCCAGCAATGAGATCAATAACACTGATAAAACGATCTTTCGCATACTTTTTATTTTTAGCTATTCAATTTTTGATTTAAAATTTCATTCACGACTTTAGGATCAGCTTTGCCTTTTGATCTTTTTATTACTTCGCCTACAAATAATGCCAATAGGCCCTTTTTTCCTTTCCTGTATTCTTTCACCTTATCTTCAAATTGTAAAAGTACAGCATCAGCAATTGGCAGAATGTAATCAGAATTACTTTCCATTATCAGGTTCATTTTACCTGCTTCCTTCAAGGGATCTGCATCAGGGTTTTCAATTAGTACCGGAAATATTTTTGATGATGCTGCTGAAAAACTCAATTTGTTTTCCTCTACTATTTTTATGAGCACGCTAAGATTTGCAGGAGTGATCGGGAATTCATCGATGTTTTTATTTTGATCATTTAGCCACGTCTTTACGGGGCCCAGCATCCAGTTTGCTGCTGATTTTGGTTTTACATCTCCATTACTTCCATTTACATTATTTGATTGAATAAGCAGCTCAAAATAATTCGAAAACTCTCTTTCTTCTGTCAAAGAAGACGCATCATATTCACTCAGATGGTATATCGAAGTATATTTCTTTATTCTTTCTTTTTGTAAAACCGGCAGGCTTTCTTTTATTGATTCAATAAAATTCTCTGTAAGATCGAAAGGAGTAAGATCCGGCTCGGGAAAATAACGATAGTCCTCAGCATCTTCTTTATCACGAAGGGAAAATGTTGTCCCGTTAGCTGCATCAAAACTTCTCGTCTGTTGTTGGATCGTTTCTCCATTTTCTAATAATGAGATCAAACGACTTGCTTCATACTCAATAGCAATTTTTACATTTCGTATTGAATTAAGGTTTTTTACCTCTACTCTTGTACCCAATTTATCATCGCCCATTTTTCTTACAGAAATATTTGCATCACAACGAAGACTTCCTTCCTCCATATTACCATCGCATATTTCTAAATAACGAACTAGTTTGCGTAATTCAGTCAAGTATGCATAGGCTTCATCACCATTTCTGAGATCTGGTTCAGTAACAATTTCCAAAAGTGGCACACCGGCACGATTATAATCAAGAGCAGTTTCGTTAGAAAACAAATCATGCAGACTTTTACCTGCATCTTCTTCCATGTGTATTCTGTTCAGTTGCACATTTTTTTCACCAGTTGCAGTTTTTATGGTTATATATCCCCCTTTACAGATGGGTGTAGTGTGCTGAGATACCTGGTAGCCTTTTGGAAGGTCAGGATAGAAGTAATTTTTACGGGCAAAGTAATTTTGTTTCTCAATTTCTGAATGAGAAGCAAGGCCAAGTTTTACCGCAAAACCAATCGCTTTCTTGTTCATCTTTAGCAAAGTACCAGGATGAGCTAATGTTATCGGGCTGATATTGGTATTAGGCTCAACACCAAAAACTGAGCTATCACTACAAAATAATTTGCTGCGAGTAAGAAGTCTTGCATGCACCTCAAGCCCTACTACTATTTCATATTCTTGTTTGGCTTCCATATTAATAAGACGGCAAAAATACACATCAATTTTTTAAGCTTTTGAAAACAAAAAGCCGTCCCACGTGATGCGAGACGGCTTAAAGCATCAAGTATGTTGATTTTAAAGGTCGGCTGTTTTTAACTTGCGGGGCATTTTCACTTCAACGTTTTGAGTTTTCCCAGCTCTTTTTATTTTCAAATTGATTGAAGGTTTGTCTTTATTTTCTCTTACCAATTTAGCTACTTCATCGGCGCTGTTCACTTCTTTATCATTAAAATTCGTAATGATGTCGCCTTCTTTTAACTCCGCCTTTGCTGCATTACTTTCTTCGTCCACTTCAATGACTTTTACACCTTTACCATCATCAGTATCCTGCACTGATAAGCCCAGTTTTGGGGCGCCACTGGAATATGACCAAGCTTGTCCATTACGTACACGTGGTGTTACCTGGACCTTCGGAACTAATTCATTATAATCGGGCATGTGCATATTGAAATTCTGACCAGGTCCAAAACTATATGCACCAACACCTTTCCATTTACCAAGCTCTGTTGTTATTTTTTGTTCTTTTTTATCTCTTAGAACGGTTACGGTTACTTTTTCACCGGGTTTATGTTTACGTACGGTCTCTGATAATTGATCGGGGTCTTCAATTTTTGTATCATCAATTTTTGTGATGATATCGCCTTCTTTGATCCCCGCTTTCTTGGCAGCGCCTTCATCAGTTAACTCAGTTACTTTCACACCACCTTCTATTTCTTCAGTCACTACACCAAGCATTGCACGATTTTCATCTACATCAAACATCTTAAATTCATCGCCACTGTCCCAGTTAAAATTTCCTGTTCTTCCCCTTGGCATACCGTAAGCATTTAGCCCTTCGAGGGTTTTGTATTTATTACGATGAACGGTGATGTCCCCGTCTTTCAGATCTTCAATAGGTTTGCCATTGACTGTTATTTTATCACCATTGATCTCGATAACGGTCTTGTCTTTACTATCGCCTTTCCTGACGATAGTGATCTGCTCCACTTCTTTTTTCGTCTCCTTACTCTCTTTTTCCTTTTCCTTTTCTTTTACATCCTGGGCAAAAGAGGGGATGGCGAGTGTTGCGAGCAAAGCAGCGATCGCAAAATTTACAGCAAGTCGTTTCATAAAATGTATTTTTAAATTTGCTACGTTTTTTTTCGTAGACCAAATATAAAGACATTTTTTGGATTACGAAATGTTTCGGAAGTGTTAAATGGTCAACTGCTATCCAGACGGCTATTTTAT
>DASTZB010000613.1:0-21624 GCA_035764525.1 Chitinophagaceae bacterium
CCGGTAGCAAGAAAACTTCGGATTCCGTCCTTTAGTGAATAGTAGATAAATGGGCAACTAACTCTTGTATGATACACAAGTTTCAGACCAAGTGATGAGCAAACATTCTCAATCTTCCCATCTTCCGACAATGCAAAAGGACCGGGTGTGCCGGGAAGCGGTGGTGGCAATAATGTACCAATTGCTTTTAAAACATTTGTAGCATCACTAAACTCGGGTTTATCCCAAATACCGATAGCCAGGCGTCCTTTTTCTTTCAATACTCGCTTTGCTTCAGCTAACGCCGCAGTAAAATTTCCAGCATACTGAAATGAATTAAATCCGGTAACAACATCAAAGCTTTCTGGGGCGAAGGGCAAAGTTTCCAGGTCTTCTTCCAAGAAATTATTTTTTGGATTTCTTTGCCTTGCTATTTCAAGCAAACCCTCTGCTGCATCTATTCCAATTACCTGCGCCCCTGTTGAAATAGCCATATGTGGAAACATCCCCGATCCACAACCTGCATCAAGCAACGAAGTATATTCACTTAGTTGTAATTGCTCAATAGTTTTTTTATAAAGCGGGATAAAAAAAGGCTCAAAATACTTTGACCAATACTGAGGAGCAACACTCCATAATTCACCCTGTATTACTTTTGTGCTCATTAAATACTATTTTAAATTTCAAGCTTCCTGAATTAAGCTTAGAATATTTTCATGTAATAATGTGTTGCCCCAAAATAAAAAGGTGTCTTTACGTATATTTTTTTACTCATTACTGATTCTGCTTACTGAATCTATAGATTGCTGTGTAATGAACGTCCGCTGTTTCATTTGCATTAGAAGGTGGTGTTGAAGGTGCCTTTCCTCCCTTTGTGTCTATACGCTGTACATAATCGACTTCTGCAAAAACACCGATCGGTGGCTTACCTGTCGTTGGCATTAATAACAACCAATCAATGCCATTTCCATCCGGGCTTGGTGCTGACTTCGGTAAGTTAAATGCCTGGCCAAACATAGAGTCTACTATTGATAATTGCCAGGTAGGCCCTTGTGAGTGAGTTCCAACTTTCTTGTTTGTTGCATCATAAAGGTCAGCCTGCGGTGCTACAAATTGCCACTGATATCCGACGGGTGAGCTGCCAGGTATTTCCTGTGCTTTGTACTTTTGAACACCATCTGCGAAGAATGTAAAGACCCTTGAATTTCCCATCGGTAAATTGTCAGGTAATTTGATTGCATCAGGTATCGTTAAACTTTCGCTTTTTGAAATAATAAACGATGGTGAACTTGTATCGACGACTTCATCTTTATGCCGGGTACAAGAAGTAATTGTCATTATAATCCAAACCAATAATGGCACTTGATAAATTTTCAACGCACAACTTTTTTTCTTGGACATCCTGTTTAATTGAAATGTTTTGATTTAGGAAGCAAAGCAAGTTTTAATTTATAAGGCAACGGTCAGAAGTCTTCCCTATTTTAAAATAAGCTGTTCCCTATTTTAGAAGCATCAAAGCGTTTAGATGAAACGGCTTTGATTATATATAAATCTTTCTAATGCATTAATTCCCTTCGACCTCAAATCCTTTCGCTTTTAGAATTGCGAACTCAATATTGCCCCTCCTTTCTTCACTTAGTTTTCGATAGGCGTCAGTATTTTGCAATCCTGACCACATCAAAAATTCTGCGTCTTTAGCATTTAAAGTTTGTCTATGTATTTCTGCAAAACGCTCTAAAATCACTACCATTTGTTGGTAAAAAAGGCGGTACATTAACTCATGTGATCCTGTCTCACCTTCATTCATTATATCAAAAAAATTGGAAGCATTGTTAAATCCAAAACTCATAATACTATTAAATGCGTGCTCATCCAGTTTTTGTGCTCTTCTATAAATATTCAGCAATACACAATGCATAATTTCATGGATAAGCGTAGCAGCAAGCGCCTTATCTTCGGCTTGCTCATTAAACTTGTTTATTTTAACATTAAATGTTGTGGCGCTTAAACTGTTCATTACCGCAGCTGAAATAGCGAAACTCGTACAGACAAAATCATGCAAGTAGACCGTGAGCCCTTCTTTTCCCACAAGAAATTTCTCCTGGAAACCCGCCTCATTAAGCGCAAGAGATAAATCCCTAACCACCCCGCCAAGCGACTTTAAGGAAGTATTATTGATAATTCGGAAAGATTGTAAAGGCTCGCTCCTAATTTCCTCTACTTTGCGCGGAGCAGCATACTCTATAGATGCCATATTCTTTTGTTGTGTTCCGCAAGAAAAACAAGCTACCGATGTTACGAGAATAATAAAAATCACTTTCATGTCAAATTATTTTATCAACCGTTGTATCAAAATCATATACCACGTTTTCACAGTTTCCATCAGTTGATACGAACTGCTTATTAGAACGTATAATGCTGTAGTGATTTACCTCATCAAGTTTTCTTCAAAAAAACCTGCCTGATAAATTGTTCGGTAAGAATTAAGATTTCTTCAAAGGGATGTTACAAGAGCAGACTTAGGGTTGAATCTTACTCCTAATCAAAAGATCGGTCACTCATATTATTTTATCTTCAATTGATTTTTTTAAATACTTTTCCTTTATGATCTTTAAGTGATGCAACTCATGCCCTGCAATATGATAAGCCAATGAACGAGCTGTTCTCTCATAAATCACTTTCCCATTTGGATCAAGAATACCACCCCTTCTCACTAAAGCTTTATCCGGTAAATTCTGGAATAGTAATAACGTGGCTCTTCTCACCGCTTCATACTCATCAAAAATGCTTTCCAAACTTCTCTCATTTGCTTCCGAAGATGTTGAATAACTATCCTGTCCAATCGCATGCAATGCTGTGCTGTCGTTTCTTGCGTATCGCAAAGCCCGATAGGTATAGATCCTTTCAGTGTCGATCAAATGAACTAAGACTTCCTTTATTGTCCATTTTCCCTCGGCATACCGGTATGCAAGGTTTTTGAGTGGAAGCGAATAAATAAATTTCTTGATCTTATAAAAATTATCATTCAAATGATCAAGAATTGAATCATTGTTATTCACCAGGTCCACATAAATGTGGGAATATGCTGGATATTCCTCCTCCAATAGTTTTGATATTTTTTTAAATGTTACCATATTAATCGTTTTAAATAAGGCTGCCTCATCGTAATCAAGGTTTGGATCAAAGTGTGATACAATTGATAGCTCTCAATATACTTTGACATTATTCTCCTGATAGTGTTGAATAATTACAGTAATCAATCCCATGAGCTCAATGAATTAGTCATACTCATAATCCTCCCATACTACTGAGCTTATTTTCCATGATTGCTTTATTTTCACAAACTGGAAAAGCTTATTCCCTTTTATCTTAAACCTTTTCCTATATAGAATTCCCTTTTTTTCATATTCGGAAAACCGACTGGCTATTCCTTTAATAATTCTTGTCTCGCTAAATATCTCTTTCTCTTCAAATTCCATTAGTGTCCCATCCGTTAACATTGTATGCCTCGATTTAACGAAAGAAGCAAGATCAAAAAAGTCTGTTTTTGACATATTCCTGTTAGCTAGCGAAACCTCTGGAACACAAATTTCTTTCAACAGATCTAGTCTTGGCTGTGCATTACTCTTGCTCGTGAACACTGAAAAAAATGATTTTACCAATCCTGAAATAGATATCAGGTCAGTATCTGCTTCGTAAAGTCTTAATTGTTCATTCCTGACCATGATATCCCGTAAGAAACCCAGTCCCAGTTTCTCTAATAATTTAATGGAGGTGATATTTTCTGCAGTTGTTATTGCAGCAATTCGCTTGAGCTTATGAGTATCTATTACATAATGTAGCACAACTTCCGTGGCTTCATAAGCATAGCCATTGTTTACATACTGGGGCAGAAAAGCGCATCCTATATCATGATACTGTAAATAATTTCGTTTGATAAAAGTTACAATCCCAATACAAACGTGATCCTTTTTCAGCTTCACGATCCAGTAATCAGTATCCGGATTGTCAATTATGTTTTTGATGAATTCAGTTGCGTCATCATTGGAGTGTACATTGCGATTTCCTATAAACTTAAGCCATCCTGGTGTATTGACAAGTTCAAAAATAAACCGGCTATCGCCCATTTCCAGCGGTGTGATCAAAAGCCTATCTGTAGTAAAAGATGCTGACATATCAAAATATTTGTGCCAATGATTCAGCATTCACTCCAGTTGTAAGTTTTGTCATTGGAGATGTTATTTCAACGTCCTCTGAATAATGCCTAAGAATATCTTCAAGATCATGTGAATTCCATGAGCTGATCCATTCATTTGTGAGCTTCAAAACATCTATGTTGTTTTCCATATCAGTTGATTCGCTTAATGATAAATCCATTGTCAACCTTTTCAAGACCCACTTTAGGATAATATTCCATTGCAGAAGGAGCAGCTAAGAGGAGAAGCATACTCTGCTCCCCAATTATCTCCTTTGTTATTTCAATCATCTTTTTCCCAATTCCTTTGTGCTTGTACTCCTCTCTAACAGCAAGATCAGACAGGTAACAACAATAACAGAAATCTGTAAGCGACCTGGAAATGCCAACCAATTTGTCATTATCCCAAGCAGTCACAACAAGATTAGAATTAGCATACATTCTGGAAATTCGCTCATAGTCAGCCGTCGGCCTGTTTATACCCGAACTGTTGTACAAGTCAATAATAGACTCTGTGACGGGTACAACTTCTGATCTAAATTTGATTTGCATTTTATTTTGCCAATTATATTTTAGAATTTTTAACCAGTGCGAAGCATAAATGAAAGCCCCGATAAATCGGGGCTTTACTTCTTCACCAACCCTGCTCGATTATTGAACCAACCCATTGAATCATCCGCCCCTAAGTAAAAATCTTTAATTGTTTAGGACGCCACCATCCATCTAAACTATGATTGCATTCTGTTCTTTTTAACAAATCCATTGATAAAATAACACACGACAAAGAGACTTTTAATTTGGGTGACCCTTGTAAGAATTTTACCCCATTTTTTGGATGCCAATCCCTATTTTATAAAGTCGTTTTTGTTATTGAACTAATTCCCGCAACGTCTAGGTTTCATAATTACTTCCCAGGAATTTTTCTATTTATAGTTAATTCAAATCCTCTGGTTCACTATAAATAAAATCATCCATCACTACGAGGTCTTCGCCACCACCATCAGTCAGGTCATCCTGTGTTGGAGATAAAGGAGCGCTACCACTAAAAATGCGTACACGGGTTACTTTCTCATTTGGAAAGTAAACACCGAGGAAAGAAAAGCCGCCGGGCAGATTATTGCCATTATTGGGAACTTTAAATGAGCCCAACAAACGATCTCCGCTGTAAAATTCTAATGAAGTAGAAGATGCATTATTTACGCCACTGAACACTACACCGAATCCATGCACTGAGGCAGGTATGTCAGTACCTGGTACTCTAAATAAATTATCCGTAATGTTACTACCAACAGCAATAAATGTCTTTTTAGGACTAAAGTCATTGAACTGGTCATCATATTTAGGATTAATAAAGAAAAAATCATTATCACTTATACTAAAACCAGTACCTGGGGTAGTATTTATGAGTCCTCTTTTTCTTCCATCCGGAAGCGTTGGATTGCTTGCTCCAAAAAAATCGCCGGGAAATAAATCATTATTGGTTAATGTAGCGGGTACTCCATCCCAATTGATTTCCCTACGGCCACCCGTGGCACCAGGGTGGACGTTCAATGTGCCCAGCGTGTCGCGAAATTCATCGAGTGCGGGTAGAATGGCAAGGCTGTCACCTGAAGCTTTGAAAACAATTGCTTCCGTTTTTGTATCCTTGCCAAAATTTTCCTTCTTTGATAATGTACTTCCTGGTTCATCCTTCATATAGCCAGGACCATTTTTAGAACAACTGGCCATTGACGCTAGCGCTAATGATGCCAGTAAAATTTTAACTGTTACTTTCATAATAAATTTTTAAGGTTAAAAAAAATCGATCCATTTTCGGATCATTACTTCATAACGCAGTAAGTAATTTTTAGTAGTAGGAAAAAGCTCCTATTTAGTTTTTAGAAATCACCTATTTTATATGGTAAAAAAAACCTCGATATCTGTGAGCCTATTGATCTTCCTGCATAAATAAGAATTTGTCTTTTCTTAAAATCATGCTGTCAATATCTAATTTGGTTAATTGAATATTTGTGCTTCTCCCGTGCCAATAACCGCTTAACCACATATTTCCATTCGGCTGTTCAGAATATGAAAAGCTTACAGGTTCTTTATCAGCAAAAGTTACCCTCCTTCGTACACTATCCCATTTGCATTGAAAGGCTGATTGATTATCCTGCATATCAAATATTACCGCTTTCTGACCCCTGGTTGAATAATCGAGAAAACAAACATATTTCCAGCGCAGCGTATCAGTCGTTAATGGCGGAATGATCTCATCCTCTCGCCGATAGAGAGTAACATCATATAATCGCTGTTTTTCATAGTTATACTTGCTTGCTTTATAAAAAGTCCAGCCCGTTCTTGTCACTGTAAAAACTCTCCAAACAGGTAAAAAGCAAAGTCCGATCATAAGATATTTTTTCCATGGAGTAGTGAACTTATACCTGCGTTGGATAAGCGACACAGGCTTGTGCTTTACAAAAATTAAAACCAACTGTGGAATCGCTTTAGCGATAATAAAAAGATTGGCCAGGAGTAAAATTCCTGACAACATAATGATGCTATTGTTATAAAAAACATTAAACAATACAACTTGTGTCAAAACAATAGTCATCAATATACCTCCGGGCACACGGGTACGGTTAAACAGGATCAATAAAGAGGCGATCAATTCTAACCAACCGCAAAACATGCAATAAGCAGGACTAGTTCCCATAAATCTGAAAAGCACTTCCCAGTTGCGCAAATCTCCCCAGCGTGTTAATAATTCGGGTGCGGTTGGAAAATGGGCCTGGATAGGAATGATCTTATAAACTGCGTAAGTAATCATTGCCAAAAAAATATAATAAGACAGGTAGTTACTAAACCAATAGTAGAGCAGATTATAGTTATTTCTTTTCAAGTCAAAAAGCGTCCATACAATACAAGTTATTCCTGCAGTAATAAAAATTGCCAGGAATAGAATCACTCCAAAATGAGTATCACTAAAATCAATTGCATGTTGGCCTGGTAAATAACCAATATGAAATATACATTTGTCCAGCCAGGTTACAACGCCTATCAATGGCTTGTTAAGGATTGACATTTGTTTGCTGTAAGTGTAACCCAAAGCTCCTAATAAAGGGTTGTAGGCGATCTGCGATAAGAGTAAAAGAAGTACAGAAAAAAACCTGAATAATATTATTTCCCATCGTCGCCACTTAGTATTTATATCGGTTGGATTCATTCTCAATTGTTTTAATAAATTTAACGCCGCGATAAGACGACATTTAGCTATGCTTTTCCAAATGAGAAAGCCCCGGTTGCCCGGGGCCAGGAACCATAAAACCAAAACCTAACCTATCCGCGAGAGTATGATTGATAACTGTTCTATTGTCAGGCCAAAAAATCTCCGTCAATGATAAGAAGCTTAACGCCGCTTTTTGAGACCGAGCGGTGAGAACTTAATGCATCCGAAACAATATATGTCATGCCTTTTGTTAATGAAAAGCTGGCTCCATCTTCAAGTTCACTAACAAATTCGCCATCCAAACAATGAACAATATGTCCTTTTCGACACCAATGATCTGATAAATATCCAGATGAGTATTCAACTATCCTGACCCGAAGGCCCTCAAACTGCAAGGTTTTCCAAAAAGCAACTCCCTGTTCACCAGTATGTGTATCTGATTCAATTAAGTTCCAGTCGATGGTCTGAAATTTGATTTCCATTTTCAAATTTTTTATAAACAAACGATCTTATTGACTTACAAATAATCAATAAATCATGCGGTACAGATCCATCGCCTGAATACAGGAGTTTTCTCCTGACTTATGATAATACAGTATTTGTCATTCAGCACATCCGGCTCCATTTTCACTAATAATTTTACCTTTTCATAGCTTCGGAAACTTTTTATATAATTGATGTTGATAATAAATTGACGATTTGCACGAAAAAAGTTTTCATCCAACTCCCGTTCAAGGCCAATAAGATTTATTTCAGCTATATATTTTTTTCCAGTAGAGTCAAAGCCATAAACCATTTTATCTTCCGTATAAAAGAAAACAATTTGCGAAAGTGGAAGTGAAATATTGTCCATTCCTTGTCTTAGCACTACTCTTGTTCTTCTTCTTCCAGATAACACTCTTGTCGGTTCCGGGTAAATAAGCTTGTTTGGAAGATAATTCAACAAGATATTTTCTGGTTGCGGTTGTATTAACTTGTCGGTTTTTGTGTAATAAGAACCGACAAGACCGCCATTTTGGTTTTTCACCTCCTCAAGAATTATATTCGACATTTCCCAACTGCGTTTTAAATTTTGAATCCTCCTTCGAAATTAGCATCCCTTTTGCTTCAGCGTATCCCCAAAACCAGGCATTTGTGCTTACTGCTTGCTGCTCTTCGTTTGACCGGTTAGCATTACTTTTTTACATGTAGTAAGTAAAAATGTGGCCAGGAGCATAATAAAATAAACCACTGGTTGCGCATTCCATGCAGCGGATACCGACTGTGCTTTACTAATGCTGTTGATTCGACAGAGAATTGTTATGTTTAATAAATCTTTCATTTTCTATTTCGGCCTGATTATTAAATAAGTTTTATTACTGACCTTGTTTTACCTTATCTACCTTAACAGGCACTAACCCATGGGCCTCTTTATGTGTATTGAATGACGTAATTAAATCCTTAGCAAAGCAACTCTCTTTGTTCATGATGGGCATAAGAAGTTTTCCCTATTTTAATAATGAGGATACCTCATTTTAAGTTCTCAAATATGATCAACTGCAGGCATTGAAAATTTACATTATCTTAACAGGTAGTTGGGTTGCTTATTGAATTAATTTTGCAGTTAAATGGACTATTCAGTTTTTAATTTGCCTGACTTTTTGAGCCGCGGACAACATACCGACACTTATCTTCATTTTTATAAAGCGGGTAAATCCTCTATAAGAAATAAAGTAGTTTTTTCTCAAAATTTAATTTGCATTTTACTTGAAGGGTCTAAAGAAATTTTTAACCAGGTAAGCCATGCAAAGATAGACCCCGGTAAATTGTTTCTTCTTGCTGCAGGAAGCGCTCTAATGTCTGACGGTGTTGCTACAAATGGCAGGTACGAAAGCATCCTGATCTTTTTTAGCAATGATTTTCTTATGGATTTCTGCCTTAGACACCATATTCAAACTCCCCAAAAGAAAGAAGATCCTGCATTAATAACGCTGAATAAGGATAGTTTTCTTTTTAATTACGAAAAGTCTCTTAAACTATTGGAGGAGGCCAGGGCTGAGCAGACTCTTCAAAAAATAAAAATCGAAGAATTGCTTTTGTATTTGCTCCAAAAATACCCAAGTCAAATAAAATCATTCATTACACAAGCATTCCAAAGTAACCAGGAAAACAAAATAAAACAGGTTGTATCCGCTAACATAGAAAAAGGGCTTGCTATTGATGAATTGGCTTTTCTATGCAACATGAGTGTATCTACTTTTAAGCGGCACTTTTCTGAAGTTTTTCAAACAAGTCCAAAAAAATATTTTATACAGCATAAAATGGAAAGAGCTAAAAAGCTTTTGCAATTGAATAAAAGAACCTCAGATATATATTTTGAGTTGGGTTACAGTAATCTCTCGTCATTCAGTAGCGAATTCAAAAAACATTTTGGTGTATCTCCTAAACAATTTCACGCAGAAATTGAACCAAAAGCAAAAGTTTTTGAATCATTAGCATAACTCCTGCTTCGTTCCCATCGTGATATTTGCACTCTAAAAAAAATAAAATGAAAAATTTCATTCTTACAATTATCGCGACATGGCAACTTGGTATTTTAACAGCGCAGACATTCACTTTAAAAAGCGCTGAACTTGGTGGCCAGGCAACAGACAAACAAGTTCTAAATGGTTTTGGTTGTACTGGAAAAAATACTTCACCACAACTGTTTTGGGAAAATGCTCCAAAGGACACAAAAAGTTTTGCAGTCACAATTCATGATGAAAATGCACCAACAGGAAGTGGCTGGTGGCATTGGGTAATCTTTGATATTCCTTCGACTGTGACAGAACTTAAATCCGGGGCAGGTAATATCAACTTAAAACTTGCACCAGCTAATTCTATTCAAAGTGTAACGGATTTCAAAGCACCCGGATATGGCGGACCATGTCCACCCGAGGGACATGGACCGCATAAGTATACAGTAACAGTGTATGCACTTAAAACGGAAAAGTTGGGGTTGGATGCAACAGCCAATCCCGCGTTGGTTGGTTTTATGTTGGGACAGAGCCTGATACAAAAAGCATCCCTTGTATTTTATTACAATAGATAAGTGTTTTAAACAACCAGCGTTAAAATGAATAAAGTTCTTTCCCGATAATAAAAGAATAAATACGATCAACAATATATAAAGATCAATGAAACCACTATTATTAATTCTTGACGATTGGGAAGGACTTATTCAAAAAGCTGCTTGCTGGAATCAACTCAAAGATTTATTAGAAATCAAATTCCTGAAACAACCTATCGAAAAAACAAATGATTTTGAAATAGAGCAAGCTCAATTTTTAATAGCGGTAAGAGAGCGGACTGCGTTAAATGAACAATTGTTTAAAAGGCTACCTAAGTTAAAACTGGTACTTCAAACAGGAGGGCATGCTTATCATATCGACAAGGCTGCAGCCAAACGGCGAAACATCGCGATAGCTTTAGGCAGACGAGTAAAAGCTCCGTTAATTTCTGTTCCGGAACTAACTTTTGCTTTTGCACTTGGCTTGATGCACAAAGTTTACCAGGCGCAGAAACTCATGCAAAATGGAGAATGGGGTCTTTTAACAGGGCGAAGTTTATCTAATAGAAGGCTGGGCGTAGTCGGGTTGGGAAGACAAGGTTCCCGTGTAGCTCACATTGCAAGCACTGCATTCAATATGGAAGTGGTAGCCTGGAATAGAAATGAAAATACTTATCAGAAAAATAATCGTGTCAAGAGATTGCCATTAGACGAACTCCTGGAAACAAGTGATATTGTTAGTATTCATTTGCAACTATCCGAAGAATCCAAAGGTTTAATAAATAAAGAACGACTTGCAAAAATGAAACCAGGTGCCTTATTAATAAATACTTCCCGTGGAGCAATTGTTGACGAAAATGTCTTAATAGAAGCACTAAAAAATGGAAAATTGGCAGGCGCAGCCCTTGACGTTTTTACTCAGGAGCCCTTAGCTGCAGACTCTCCGCTTCGCATGTTAGATAATGTTATATTAACTCCACACATTGGTTGGACGGTAGAAGAGGTTTTTGAAGAGTTTGCCGATATCGCTTGCAATCAGCTCATCGAATTCCTAAACGGCAACCTGGCAAGCACGGAATTACTACTGGATTGAATTATGAAAGTAAATCTTCTTTCAATCTATTTTTAATATCCGTAGTTATAACGGTTTTTCGATTATAGTATACATCGTTCTTGTCAACTGAAAACAAGTATTGATCATGCCCAAACATTCTTGTTAAATGAACATTACCTTTTTCTCGGATCAACATATACATAATGATCGTGGAGCGGTTTGAATTTTTCAGGATTTAGCGGCCTGTATTTTTTCTCAGATTTCGCAGGAAAATTTTTTAGACAATCAGGAGTTATACATTCAGTAGGTCGTGTCGGTCTTTTTTCAAAACCGCCACCACAGTTTGGGCATACGTTGTGCAAAACACTTGTTACACAATCCGCACAATAGGTGCATTCAAATGTGCAGATCATTGCTTCATTGCTATCGTTTGGCAGATCTTTCCCGCAGTTTTCGCAGATTGGTCTCAAGTCTAACATAGTTTTATTTTCTTCTTAATTCATTTATATATCTTACCTAACAAAAGATCTCAAGTGAAAATCGCTCCGAATCGAAATGCTGGATTCGTTTTGCTTTTAGGCTCATCACAAGCATCTCCTTTTTTAAAACTTTCCTCTCCTACTACCTGAAAGAATACAGTTCCTGGTCTTTCTAAATCCATTCAAACTCTTTTATTGTTTTTTCATACTCAATATTGCCGGTATGCCTTGTTTCTTTTGGTTCTATCAACATTATCCATACTTCCTCACCATTTGTACGAGGCCTGTGCTCAGTAGCTTTCGGCACTATTAACATTTCCCCTTGCCTGGTTTTAGTTGTCTTATTTCTGAAATCCATGATCAATGTTCCTTTAAATACAATAAACATTTCATCTTCGTCCTGGTGAGTATGCCATATCAATTCATCTTTAATCTTTGCCAGCTTTACATATTGGCCATTAAGCTCACCGATAATTTTTGGCGTCCAGTATTCCTTGATCAGCTCAAATTTTTTGTTGATGTTTGCTTCGGTTATTATAACAAAATTTTTTAAGATCATTGAATGATGTTTCTTCGCAGAAATTGATTATTTGTTCATAAAACCATATTTCATCACGATTGTCTCGTCGCCGGGAAAAACTAAGAGATAGCCTTGATATTTGTGTTTGTATGCAATGATTGATTAGGATCCACAAAAAAAAACAGCACTGCAGTCGTACTATTTTTACCAGGTTCTTCACATCTGCCAATAGTAAACGCTTCAGCCATTATGGTATTGGCAAAGACAACTTTGAAAAGCCACGAACTCCTGCACATAACACCTACAACAAATTCTCATTGCCTTAGCGCCTTGACCACCACAATAATAAGCACGGCAATAAGTACAATCCTTAGCACTTGCAGCAGTGTGACAAATAATCTATATTTTTCACTATCAGCATTAGACATACTCTACTCAACTATGAAATTGATTTTAACTGACTTTCTTTGCTGTATACTCCGATAGTCATTTCTTTTTTATTTGGAATATACGGGAAAGATTAAATCCAAATTGAATATCACCTTTAGCCCAATCATTTGTAGTCTCTGTTAGAAATATTCTTTCATTCATACCGATCGCATTTGTAAAATGTAATTGAAAAACATGGCCACCCGTTTCAAAATCCAAGCCGACGGAAAACGGGTTATTCGTCTGGTTTGCTGTATTCGGATTGAACCTGTAGTAATAATCAAGATTTAATGAAATTCTATTGCTGAGTTTTAAACGTCCTCCTGCACCAATAGCATAAAGATCATTTGGGTCACTAACTGTTGGCGATAAATTAAGATGAAGTAATGTGGGAGACAATTGCAAACTGATTCTATCACTGAATTTTCTTCCAATTATGATTTGATAATAGTAACCCAGACGATCGGTGAATACATAATCTTTTGAAGGATCATTCCACTTTAACGTCTGCAATGTGCTGCCAACTACTGCTAATAAAGAAAAAGGTACGGAATGTGGGCCCGTGGCCTGACGAATGAATCTATATTTTAAAAACCCATCAAATTCCTTTTTGTTTGTGCTTCGTCCAACTCCCAGCATAAAATTTTTTGTAATGCCAAAATCAAATCCCATTCTCATGGTTGCGTGGTCCAAACCAAAAAACTCAGAAGCACCATCATTTATATTTCCAAATCGATGAAGAATTCTGAAGTCCATTGTTCCGGGTTTCAGCAATTCCATGCTGTGGCTCATGATAACCCGTGATGACTTAAAGGCATAATCTGCATATTCTTTTTTCTTCGCCTGGTCTTCAACTTGTTTTAGCAGATCCTCCTGAGCAAACATGGATGAGGTAGCAAGATAAAATGCAACAATTAGTAAAATATTCTTTTTCATTATTAGTAAATTAAAATTCATCGGTCTTTAAGCGGTTCCAGATTGCAATCGATAATAATATTCACACTATTTGAGAGCTTATCACTCACGAGAGAGGGAATATGAATATCGTAATCAGACAACAATATGGCAAACCGGGCATTTGCCATGATCCGTCCCTGCATAATAATTATTTTGCCGGTAGCATCAACATCCTGCGTTTGCCCGTGAATCAGCAATTTGCCTTTTACTTTAGCAATGTATTCTCCATCTTTTGCGTAATTGATCTCAGTGTTATTTGAAATCTCCCCCTTGAAATCTGCTTTGGGAAATTTGCTGCTTTCAACATAGTTTTCATTAAAATGCTCCTGCATGAGTGCCCGTTGAAACTCGAAACCCCTCATCAGTACGGCAAATTGCAGGTGACCTGTTTTTATATCTAATACGCAGGTGCTGCTCTTATTGGTTGCCTCTATTTTTTCAAGAGGTGATTTGGTACATTCAAAAAAAATTTTCCCTGTCTTTGTATAAAATTTATCCTGTGCCTCCGCGCCAAAACACAAAGCGACAAAAACTAATATTGTAAAGCTGATCTTTTTCATTCGATATATTTTACTCTGATCCTTTTTTTTCAATTATACAGCGATTTAGTATCACATCAGATCCCAATAAATCATCCGCATTAAAACCTGTGCAAATACCTTTTATAGTCACATTTCTTTGCAATTGCAGCAACGCTGCCTCTGATTGATGATTAGCATCCATACTGCATCTTACGGATGATGTGCTGACCCCATCCCCGAGCATCACTGTATAAAATTTATCACCATCTTCTATGACATCTTTGACAGTGCCATTTACAGCAATAACCTTGTTTATAAATTTTTCATTTGCTGCTTTTTCATTTTGCTCAAATTCTTTAATCAAATCTTTTGTTATACTTATATAATCTGCCTTAGTGTACAGCAAATCTTTACTGCCCCTTGTATATTCCATGTAGCCATATGATCCTGCTACCAATACCAACATGCTTATAGCGGCAAAAAATTTTTTCTTTGTACTTATTTGCATCGATCTGTTATTAGGTGATAAATATTTTCACGCAAAGCAACTTTTAATTATGGATTGCGATATAAGAATGATTCCCTATTTTAATGTAATTTGCTTACCTATTTTATAATCGACGGATCATGGAGTTGGTAGAAAGAGATAATTTCTTGTCAATGATGCATGAGACCTTTGATGAGGTTATAACGGGTGAAGGTCATTGCATATTAATTAGTGGTGAAGCTGGTATTGGCAAAACTTCCCTGGTAAGATTTTTTTTCAATGAAAAAAAAGAAGATTGCCAAATCTATTTTGGAGCTTGTGATGCGTTATTTACTCCTCGTCCACTGTCGCCCGTATATGATATTGCACTTCAAATCAAAGACAAAACCTGGGATACCGACGATCGGTCAATGTTATTTACCGGGATATTTCGCGAATTAGAAATTCAAAAAAAAGCATCACTGATCATAGTGGAGGATATACATTGGGCTGATGAGGCAACTTTTGATTTTTTGAAGTTCTTTATCAGGCGTATCACACAACTTCATTGTCTTTTACTCATTACCTACCGTGACAGTGAAATTCATTCAAGTCATCCGTTAAGAACTGTATTGGGTCAGCTTCCTCCGGATTTTTTTACACGCCTGCAACTATCTCCATTGTCAAGGGGAGCAGTTGAAACAATGGCAGCAGCAAAAGGCTACAAAGGAGAAGACGTTTACAGTATCTCGGGTGGTAATCCATTTTATGTAAATGAAATATTAGCCAGTTATAGTACCGGCATTCCCGATAATATAAAGGACTCCATATTGTCTGTATATAACCGGCAAAATGAAAAGACCAAACAGGTTTGGCAAATATTATCTGTTATTCCTTCAGGCCTGGAAGTTAAATATCTTGAAAAGCTAGAACCTTACTACTCAGAAGCCATTGAAAACAGTATTGATACAAAAATATTGATCATGAAGGAAGGTTTGATATCCTTTAAACATGAATTATACCGTAGAACAATTGAAACATCACTTTCTCCGCTTATAAGGAGAGATATCAATAAGCGAATGCTTGATATCCTGGTAGAAAATAGCGATCAATCCAGGGAAATGGAACGAATTATTCATCACGCAAAAAATGCTAGCGAAAATGAAATAGTGGTAAAGTATGCTCCCCTGGCAGCAAAAGAGGCTTCTTCCGTAGGAGCTCATCTCGAAGCAGCAAAATTATATTTAACAGCAATTGAATATTACCGTGAAAAAGATAAAAACACGTTAATCGATTTTTATAAGGCTTATGCTTATGAGTGTTATTTGACAAACCAGCTTAAAGACGGTATAATTCATATCGGAAAAGCAATAAGCTTTTTAGAGCTAAAAAATGACATTGTGAGTATGAGTACTTGTCTGCATTTATTGTCCTGGCTTTGGTGGTTCGATGGCAACGGGAAAAAAGCAGAAGATGCTGCGCGGAAAAACATCAAACTTTTAGCCAATCAACCTTTATCAGGCGCAACTGCAATGGCTTTTGCTCACCTGGGACGATTAAAAATGCTTTCGGATGAAACAGAGGAGTGCCTACATTGGAGTGAGAAAGCAATGGCAATGGCAAAAGAATTAGCTAATGAAGAAATCATTTGTTACACATTGAACAGCATTGGCACTATGTATGCAAAAAATATTCCGACGAGAAAAAAAGGATTGGAGTTGCTGCAACAAAGCATGGATATTGCGGTAAAAATAAATCATGAGGAATACATTGGTCATGCATATGCCAACCTCTCGGCTAATGCCGTGCGTATGAAAGATTATGTGAATGCACAAAAAATTTTGGATGCGGCTACACAATTTTTGGAAGAAAGAGATATTGACCTTGGTACAAAATATTTACTCGCCTATGAAACCCGCCTGGCGCTTGAAACCGGGAACTGGGCCAAAGCCAATAGCATTGTAAGTAATTTTATTAACAATGATGATTTGCCTCCAATTGGTAAAATAGGGGTTCTTATTGTTGCCGGAACTATTAAAATGAGAAGAGGAGAAGCCAATGCGCTTGCACTCCTGCTGGAAGCGCTGGATAAAGCATTGAACACCGGGGAGCCACAAAGACTTGCCCCGGCATTGACAGCCATGCTGGAATATGAATGGATCGCTGGGCGGCGTGTTATTGAAAACCCAGTTCTTGATAATGTAATAAATATGATTAAGCAGAGAGGAAATATTTATGAGAACAGCGCATTTGCTTTTTGGTTATTCAAAGCAAGAAAACAAAAATTGTTATTGAATGAATTTTATGAAGGCTATCTTATTGAGAGCATGGCCATGGCTTTAAAAGCATCTGCTTTGTGGAAGCAGTTAGGTTGCCCATATGAACAAGCGCTAACTTTATTTGAGGGCGATGATGACAACAAAAAAGCGGCCATCGCAATAATTCAAAAACTTGGAGCCGATCCCATTTATGAAAAAATGAGGTTAGAAATGAAATCTTCGGGTATAAAAAGCATTCCAAGAGGAATCAGGAAATCTACTAAATCCAATCCTGCAAATCTTACGGAACGGGAAGTTGGCGTGATACAACTGCTGAAAGATGGTTTGCAAAACAAAGAAATTGCGGCCAAACTTTTTATATCCCCCAAAACAGTAGATCATCATATTTCCTCTATATTTCTTAAGCTTGACGTAAATTCCCGCACAAAAGCTGTGCAGGAAGCAAGTCGCCTTGAAATCGTAAAATAGAATAATCAATTTATTATTATGTGACAATTTAACAAATGAAAAACCTGATGGCTAAAAATCCAAGTCCTGATACTCAACAAACGTCACCATTCACTAAAATCAATATTGTGATACCAGCAACACACATTAGCTTCCCTACATGATAGAACGCCTGGGAAAAGAAAGAAATGGGCGACGGTAATAAAAATTAGACTAAGGGTGAATAGGGAACCAATAAGATGATAGTCAGACCGGTTTATTCATTTCGATATTTTGTTAAAGGATAGACTATGGATTTGATAGAAAGAGATGATTTTTTATCAACGATGCAAAAGACCTTTGATGAGGTAATAACCGGCGATGGTCATTGCATATTAATCAGTGGTGAGGCTGGCATTGGCAAAACGTCTCTGTTAAGAGCTTTCTCCAAAAGCAATAAAGAAGATTGCCAGATTTACATTGGAACTTGCGATGCCTTATTTACACCTCGCCCACTGGCCCCCATTTATGATATTGCACATCAGGTCAGGAATGATAAATGGTATTCTGATGATCGGGCCACCTTATTTGCAAGATTATTTCGAGAATTTGAAAATCAAAAAAAACCATCCCTGATCATAGTAGAAGATATACATTGGGCGGATGCGGCTACTTTTGATTTTTTGAAGTTTTTTATCAGGCGTATCACGCGGCTTCATTGTCTTCTACTCGTTACTTATCGTGACTCTGAAATTCATTTAAGCCATCCGTTAAGAACCGTATTAGGTCAGCTTCCCCCGGATTTTTTTACACGCTTACAATTAACCCCACTATCAAAAAATGCGGTAGAAGCAATGGCGGCAGAAAAAGGCTACAGAGGAAAAGACGTGTATAGCATTTCGGGTGGTAATCCATTTTACGTAACTGAAATATTAGCAAGTTATAGTACCGGCATTCCCGATAATATTAAGGACTCCATTTTATCTGTATATAACCGGCAAAACGAAAAAACCAAACAGGTCTGGAAAATATTATCGGTTATTCCTTCTGGTTTGGAAATTAAATATCTTGAAAAGTTAGAACCTTACTATTCCGAAGCCATTTACGATAGTCTTGATACAAAAATATTGATAATGAATGGACAGCGGATCTCTTTTAAACATGAGTTATACCGCAGAACAATTGAAACATCGCTATCTCCCCTCGTAAGGAGAGATATCAATAAACGAATGCTTGATATCCTGGTTGAGAATGATGAACAACCTAAAGAAATGGAGCGAATTATTCATCATGCAAAAAATGCAAATGAAAATGAAATAGTGGTACAATATGCCCCATCGGCAGCCAAACAAGCAGCAGTGATGGGAGCACATATTGAATCAGCGAGATTATTCCTCACTGCAATTGAATATTACCAGGAAAAGGATAAAAATATTTTGATCCGGTTTTATGAATCTTATGCTTATGAGTGTTATTTGACAAACCAGATCAAAGAAGCAATCATTTTTTCCGAAAAATGTTTGCACCTCGTTAAAGAAAAAAACGATACCGAAAAAACAGGAGATTGCTTACGTTTTTTATCAAGACTTTGGTGGTTTGAGGGCAATACAAGAAAAGCTGAGGCTTATGCCAGGCAGGCAATTGAAGTATTAGACGCTCTACCTTCATCGAAAGCAAAGGCTATGGGATTAAGTAATATGTCCCAGTTAAAAATGCTTGCCGATGAACGTGACGAATGCAGGTTTTGGGGTGAAAAGGCTATTCTCATGGCAAAAGAAATAGTTGATGAAGAAACTCTTTCTCATGCGTTGAATAATGTAGGTATGGTGCAATTGCGGGATTATTCAACCAGGCAAGACGGCATTGAATTGCTGCAGCAAAGTTTGGAGATTGCCCTGAAAAATTCTCATGACGACAATGCTCTTCGTGCATATATCAACATGGGAAGCAATGCTGTGGTAATGAAAGATTTTTTATTTGCGAAAAAAAATTTGGATGAAGGTCTTCAATATTGCGAAGAAAGGGATTTGGATCTGGGCTCTCTCTACTTATTATCATTCAAAGCCAGGTTATGCCTCGAAACTGGCGATTGGGACGAAGCTGAACGCATTTCAGCCACCCTTATTGATAAAGAAAACCAGCCGGCAGTTGTTAAAATCGGTGCCCTTTATGTTTTAGCAACAATAAAAATGAGGCGTGGCAGCGATGATGTGCTTTCGCTTCTGTTGGAGGCAAAAGAAAAAACATTGGAAACAATGGAACCGCAAAGAATAGTGCCTGTTATGGCCGCTTTGCTGGAATACGAATGGATAACGGGAGAGAGCCTTATTGAAAAGAAAGAGCTTGATGATGTTTTGAACATGATTAAGCAGAAAGGGAATGCTAATGAGAATAGTTTATTTGCATTTTGGTTACGAAAAGCAAGGAATCAGCAAGTCCCGCTTCGTGAGACTTTCGAGGGTTACAAAATGTATACTCCAGCAATGGCACTTAAGGCAGCAAGTTTATGGAAACAATTAGGTTGTCCTTATGAACAAGGACTGGCTTTATTCAATGGCGGTGATGATGATAAAAAAGAAGCCATAGGAATAATTCAGAAACTTGGCGCAGGCGCCATTTATGAAAAAATGAAATTTGAAATGCGGGCTTCGGGAATTAAAAGCATTCCAAGAGGTATCAGGAAATCTACTAAATCCAATCCCGCAAATCTTACCGATCGGGAGCTGGATATCATTCAGCTTCTTAAAGATGGTTTGCAAAACAAGGAAATTGCTGCTAAACTTTTTATATCGCCTAAAACCGTTGATCATCATTTGTCATCAATATTTTTTAAGCTTGATGTAAACTCCCGCACAAAAGCTTTGCAGGAAGCTAATCGTCTTGAGATAATAAAATAAGGTATCATCCCGCGGCAAATAGGCAACAGCACTGATATTATATTGGTCGGGCGTCTTCAATTTTGCGATCATTTGCATAATACAAACTAAGAGATTACACGCAATGAAGATCCATCACGTATTAAGCCTGTTAATACTTATTTGTTGCTTTGTTTCCTGTACAGGGCCACGAAACATTTATAGTGCATCTCCATTTATATCGCCTGTTCGTATTGATAAGGGAAACACGGCTGTAGAAGCAAACTATTTTACACATACCAGGCAAACTAATAGAGATACTATTCCCGGGACCCATGATAATTGTATTGGGCTGAATATTTCACACGTGCTTACAGAAAGATCGCTTGTCTTTTTTTACATTGATACAAAAAAAGAGCAGGACATGTTTCGTGACAGTATTGGCCAACCGGGTGATTCTTATTTTTATAACTATAATGCCGGTTTCGACAGTTCAGTTATTTTTGTTAAGAGACATACGCTAGGTGCAGGTATCCAGGTTTTTTCAAAAGATCACAACGGTTCGTCTATAAGCCTCGCTATTTCACTTGGATGGCATCATTTTAATATGAATGAATCGGGACTTCTTCAGCGGGTACCTTATAAGCGTTTTTATAAAGTGAATCAATTATCTCTTTCGTTTTAACAGAATTTCCTAATTAAAATAAGCCGCAATTTTAAATTAGGATGGGTACCGAGATTAACTTTATTGAACAATTTTAGAGCGCATAGTGACTATTCTTTTGAAGAAAAAGTCAATGCTCGTCTTCTTGATAAGAAGATATATGCCTTGTTCTCGATGATAGGTTTCTATACAGATTATCAGCCATCACGAAAAATCCCTCTACACATCGTGAGCCAATTTTTTAATGAATGGAGTTTATATGGCGACAAAGATAACGGTGATATCCTTTCAAAAACAAAGCCGTTTTACGTAAAAGGAACCGGTGCGGCCGTAGGAATGAGATTCATATTCAAATAAGAGATAGAATCTTAATGGTAGCAGACATGCCTTTGCTTCTCGATATTCAAACTTGTTTCTTCCCTTATGAACTGTACTACAACAATTTTCCCGCCTTTGTAAAATAGGGAACACCAATGCCTTAAATAGGGAACGTCTCTTACTTTGAACTCATTACCATTTTTCAACTTTGATATTATTCATCAATAAAAATTGCCTATATGAAAA
>DASTZB010000614.1:0-2743 GCA_035764525.1 Chitinophagaceae bacterium
AGCCATTTAATATCCGTGTAGCAATTGTTGAGCCCGGGATCATTGATACCCAAATGGCCAGGAGCATTAGTCACGGCGGCGATTCCATTTATCCGCAGCCAAACCGGTTTGGAGGCATTTTTGTCGCGTCACTCAAAACTCCGACAAGTGCAACACTTGTAGCTGATAAAATTTTAGAAATAGCAGATAGTGAAACCTGGCAATTGCGTCATCCTGTAGGACCCGATGCAGCCCCCTTCCTTCATTGGCGGGCTTCTATGACCGATGAAAAATGGGTAGATTGGAACGCAGCAAATGACGAGGAATGGTACAATGCTGTAGAAACAAGTTTTGGTTTGAATGCCAGGCAGGATGTTCCGGTAAATTCCTGACAGCTTTCAAAAGCGAATCGAAAAATGCTGTTTCTCTTTAAATTCTTTCCTGAAAAGAACTATCCCGATAAAAAACAGATCAATGCTGCAGGTAACTGCAGCATTATTTTTTATCGTTTCCCATGCCGCTTCCATTTGACTGCTCCAGTGAATATCATCAAAAACAAGGATTGAATCATTATTTGTTTTAGCAACTAGTTGTTGAAAATATCTTTCGGTTGGTTCCTGTCTGTGATTGCCGTCCACGAATGCAAAGTCGGCATTCGATAGACCATGGACCACAGAAGAGAGTGTTTTATCGAAATTACCTTCTATTATTTCTATATTTCTGATTTCAAGATTCTTAAAATTTCTTTGGGCAACCTCAGCAATTGCTTTTGATCCCTCCATCGTTACCAATCTTGCATCGGGCTTTGCCAGCGAAAGATAAGAGCTTGTAATACCTAATGAAGTCCCAAATTCAAGAATAGTTGTCGGTTGATAATGCCTTACCATCCTGAAAAGTAATTGCCCAAACTTTTTTGGCTTTGCTGCATTTTTTGCTATTGATGAAATACTTCGTTTGCTTTTTTTATCAACCACTGAACCAGCGCCAAAGTCTTCTACTTCCAAAACAATATTGTCATTTAATAGCCGTGCACGCAATTCTTCAATCTTTTCATACTCCGGATAAACCGTTCTATCATTCAATACTTTTGTAATAAATTCAAAAACAAAGGGCGAATGCATTCCATGACCCTTGCCATTTGATGCAGTGATCCAATACTTAAAATATTTTACTACAAGTTGAAGAGGAGAATACATTCAGCAAATTTCAATAATTAACAATTATTAATTTTTTATTCTTAATTGTTAATTACTCTTCCTCTGCCAAAGCTGGAATGAAAAAGCATAAGCATGTTTCTCGTCAGCGGGATTATCTGTTTTACTTACCAGTGTCCAGTCATCTTTTTCTATTACAGGAAAATAAGTATCCCCTTCTAATTCGGCATGAACTCTTGTCATATAGATCTTATTTGCCCGGTCAAAAGCGATCATATAGATCTGGCCGCCACCAATAATAAAAATTTCTTTATAATTCAGTCCTTCAGCAAGTGAGACAGCTGCATCCACACTATTCACTACCGAAACTCCTTCGGCATTCCAACCCGGTTGTCTTGTGATCACAATATTTTTTCTACCGCTTAAGGGTTTGTTTCCTATTGATTGAAAAGTTTTTCTTCCCATCACTATAGGCATTCCCCATGTAACATTTTTAAAAAACTTCATGTCCTTTGGCAAATGCCAGAGTAGTTGGTCGTTTTTGCCAATTACGTTATTGTCGGAAGCTGCGACGACTAATGATATAATCATAATAAGAAATACAAAATAAGGAATAAGAAATGAGAAAGTTATTTAGCAGCCATCTTATTTTGTTTTGCAGTTTCAATGCTTTTTAGAAATATAGCCATAAGCTCATTCGCTTCATTAAATGCTTTATCAACCTTGCCGTTAATTACAACTGGCTTTTTTTAATAATTTTCAGGTTTACTCTCGAATCACGAATTTCTTTTAACACTACTTTCATTTTATGAATAAAATCCGCCCTCGACTCTGCCGCCTGTGCCTCTCCATAGACCAAGACACTCGCAGAAGAGCTTTTTGATAACTGATACTCCAGGTTCTGGCCTGTTTTGGTATTTGGTAAAAGATCGCAAACTTCAAGACACATACAAGCAAAATCAACCAATCTATCTTCCAGATCGAATTTATTTTGCTTGCCATCCATACTTCCTTATTTTTTATTAATTATTCCTTATTTCTCATTTAAACAGCAACCGGCGCCTTAATCGCTGGGTGACTCTGATAATTCTCCAACGCAAAATCTTCGAATTTGAAATCAAAAATATTTTTAACCGAAGTATTTAAATTCATTGTTGGTAAAGGAAATGGCGTTCGACTCAATTGAAGTTTAACCTGCTCAATATGATTATTATAAATATGAACGTCGCCGAATGTATGAATGAACTCTCCCGGCTTAAGATCACAAACCTGTGCGATCATTAATGTAAGTAAAGCATAAGAAGCAATATTAAAAGGAACACCAAGGAATACATCAGCGCTTCTTTGATATAGCTGGCAACTTAGTTTTCCATTGGCCACATAGAATTGAAAAAGAGTATGACAAGGCATCAATGCCATTTCAGGCAGGTCCGTGACATTCCATGCACTTACTATTAAACGACGGCTATCCGGGTTGCTTCGAATTTGTTTTATCAGTTCTGAAATTTGATCAACCACTCTTCCATCTTTGCCTTCCCAACTTCGCCATTGTTTTCCATAAACAGGACCAAGCTCACCGGTCTCATTTGCCCATTCATTCCAAATGCTTA
>DASTZB010000615.1:0-5540 GCA_035764525.1 Chitinophagaceae bacterium
CATCCCTCCCCATTTTGTAGCCCTTTGGAGGTGTGCTTACCCATCTGCCTTCTCTCATTGCCTTTCTCATTCCGGCTCGCGTGTTCATTGACCTTCGGTCATTTTCAATCTCCGGTGTCGCCAGGTAAATTGCAAGTAGTAATTTGTTTTCAGGCACAGACAAATCAAGCAATTGTTCAATAGCGTTACACTCAACGCCCAATCTAATGAGTGAATCAATCATTTGGTATGCTTCGCTAATGTTACGTGAAAACCTATCCCACTTAATGAACAATAGCAAGTTAACCTGTCTCTTGTTTTTGTGGACAAAATCAACAGCCCTTTGGAACTCTGGTCTGTTAAAAGTTTTAGCCGATGCATCATCCTGAAAGTGCGCAACTATTTCAATCTGCTTTAACTCGCAGTACTTCCTTAGCTGGTCTTCTTGGTGTCCTAAACTATATCCTCTATCAGCTTGTTCATCCGTGCTAACTCTTGTGTAAATGATTGCCTTTTTCATTTTTTGATTGATTAAAGAATTCAACATCAACCTTTGCAAGCTGATATAGAAACTCTCTGATTTTTATTATTTCTTCTTCCGAGTATTGCCTTTTATTTTTATTTAAGATTTCTTTGCATCGTTCGATAGATAGCATTTTGAATTGTTGTTCGGCATTCTTTTGAGGTTATCAGTAAGAACGCGGGAAGACAATTTGCCTGAGTTTATCAGTGCTTTCATATATTTATGCGATAATGTCTTTCGAAATATATTTTCGAATTATCATTTTTCTTAAGTGTGATCGATTCATAATTTTTTAATCGCAACGCATCAGTAATTTCCGTTTCAGTTTGAAGCGGCAAATTACCATCGGTAACTCTGATTATGCTGTATTTTTTTCCATCCTTTGTTTTGATAGGTCTTAACTCAATACTTTTGAAGTCCTTAGAGCGAAGAACTTTCAGGATTTCAATTTCTTCTTCAGTGAAAAAAGAGAATCGATTAAGATAATTTTCTTTCGATTTATCCTTCAAAAATTCTAAGATGAAATCATTAAATGAAATAAAAATATGTGTTGATGAATACATCTCCATCACTTCCGGGCCTGCAAGAACCAGATGCCCTAACCACGGAAGAATAGTATGGTCATTCATTATGAAAAAACCGCATCTATCGATTCCCAGGATAGAAGCAAAAGTTGAAATATAAAAGAGTCGAAAATCAAAACCACTTTCATGTATGAATAGATGTAAGCCCTTCTCATTGATGCTTTCTATTATTTCTTTTTTATAATCTTCACTGATGTCATGGGATTTTATTCTTTTTATTATTGTCTTCAGCGCCTCTGCATCAAAATCTTTTTCATCCATAACAGATACCTTCGACATTATCTTTTTCACCTTCCTGATAAGTTCAATTGAGCAACCGTAATCCCGAAGAGATTTAATTATCCTTACCCATACATATTCATAAAAATTAAGTTTAATCCATTTCCCCTGCATGGGGTCATCTATTAATAATCTTTCCTTTTTCCAATGATTAAAGACACGCGATGAAACACTTGTTTCTGAAAGCGGAATAATCCTTTCATCAACAAGCTTCTGCAATTGTTCAAAATGCTCCGGTTTAGAAAATAACTCTCCAACCAATTGTCCAAAGTGTTCTTTAAAATTCATTTTAGAAATATGATGTAAAGATATAATTTAATCATTACACGAATGTAAAATAAATTTCCTTATTATCTTTGCGGTGTAATTTACAGCTGAACTAAAAGCGATTCAACCACATTTACCCAATTCCATGAATAAATTCATATATCTGCAGCACTAAAACCGCGACATCAAAGGTCGACTCAACGCTAACCCAAGTTGTCGCCAGGCGCCCCGCTACATCGGGGTCAGAAATGGTACGAATACAACTAATGCATCCGTCAATATTATCTATCAATTTACAGTCAATTTTAGCGTCAATTCTTTCTTATTTATTCTTGGTTAATTCGAAATTATTAAAAACATTTTGCCTTAAAAATTAAAAATTTATGAGAAACAAGCCAAAAAATAAACGCTTAGCAAATAAGCACCCAGGCAGATGTCTGCGGTGCAATAGGTCATTTAAAACAATCCGGATTGACGTAAAAAAGTATTGCTCGAACTCCCACAAGGAAATGGATAGTGAAAGCCGAATAAAAATTGGGTTTACTGAGTTGGCTTTCGAGGGAACGAAAGAAGAGTTATTTCAATTTCTACAGCCAGCAGAAAAATATATTTATAATGCCGTATTCCGCACAGCAAAGAAGTATCCCGATTTTGAAGAAATTGAAAAAATTATTTTTACTAAAGGGACAAATAAGAACTGGAAATTTACATCAAAGAATTTTCAACTTAATTTCATTGCACACATTCCAAAAGCACCCTTTGAGCTGTGGTTGACCAAATCAAAAAAGAATGAAATTGATCTGTTGAAACAAAAAAAGGAATTGATTTTTTCAACAAAAGTAAGCGAGTTGTCTTTGCCATCGCTAAGCATTAATACTGAATTATTAAAATTAAAAAATGAAGTGGCAGAGACAAATAGAATGGCGAGCAGTGTTTTACATGCAAAAAAAATTGAGTCCGATGAGGTACTGGAAAATATTGAAAAAGATTTGCAAAAATTAGATAGCCAGTTGCATTCATTTGAATCACAAAATTCAGAAAGGAATATGAGCGCTGTTGCTACCGCGAAAGCATTTTCAGGTTCTGATGCAAACCTAACTATGCAGCAACCCCAGACTATGTCAAAAACTGCTCTATTTCTGAAAGAAAATATTTACTCCGACAAACCCTTAATTGGCAACCTCGCAAGCTATGATGCTTCTCGATACATTCCAGTCGGCACCGGGAGAAATTATGGGTTCCTATATTTTATCATCGGCATGGGGTTAGGCGTCTTTATTTGTTATGTTTTCCCAAAAATAAAGACCCTACAATTTTGATTTTAGATGAAGCCACTTCATCCTTAGACAGTGAAAGCGAACAGCTGGTGCAGGAAGCACTGGACAACTTGATGAAGGGGCGCACATCGTTTGTCATTGCGCACCGGCTTTCCACGATTCGCAACGCTGATAAAATTGTTCTTATTGATAAAGGGGTGGTAAGCGAAAGCGGCACACGGCTTAGTGTAACAGCATCGTTGTTTGTTGTTCACGAAGATCCTGTTTCGGATTATTATCCTTCAATTCCGGATTATGATTCTACATGGTTTGAAGTAGAAGATGGTCGCCCTTATTCATGTGCAGACGAACGTGAATGCCCAGGTCTGTCAGAAATGAGCATGATGAGTATGTATATGTCTTCAGATACGAGTGCGGGCATTGCTCTCAGTGCTCTTGATAATTCTATTGCAAATGATAATACGCTGTCTTTGGACTTTATACCAGAAACAAAAAGCATGGGAAGACAGTCTTTATTTAAAAAGTTGACAGAGATACCTGCTTTACTTGACTCGAGCTCTTCTTTAAATAATTTTTATACAACCTATTCCGATTCTGCGGTAAAATTGTTGCAGCAGGTGCGAGACAGCATTTTTGAATTTAACAACTATGACGAGTTTTATTTAAACAGCTGTCGAACAATAGATAGTACAATGAAAATTATTTCAGATAGTATTGCCCTTCTTGACAGCATGATGAATAGCGATGGGCAAAATGCAGCAACATACATTACACAAAAGGGAATTTTAAGAGGTCAGGCAAATGGATTGCAAAGCAACAGGGCAATGCTTAAAAGCCAAATGAGATCAATCCTACAAAGCAAGGTTTCATCAGCCAGTAGTTTAAATGCAAACATTACATCTCAATATTTACCGGAAAGCAACGAACAGGTAATTAACAATATTTATCTGGAGACTGTTGCTATTGGCAATAATAAATTGAATAGTTTGCAAGCATCATCAGCTTTAGAGATAGCAAGGCAGTGCCCTTACGCTGGTGGTAAAGCCGTTTACCGTGCCCGTGCACTTTATAGGCTAGTTAACGCATCTATGCATTATAATGATGATAGCATGTGTTTTGCATCAAGCATCTACAGGATCGGGATTCATTCTTCAATTGAGGAAATTGAAGAAGGTAAAATACAATTGATTCCGAATCCTGCTAATGATAACGTCACGGTTATATATCAAGCTTCATCTGAGGGAACATGCAACTTATTTGTATCGGATATTACCGGAAAGATCGTTAAGAAGATTGGTATTCCTTGCAATAAGAATCGATTTACATTTTCGGTTTCTGACGTAAAGAGTGGATTATATCTTGTTAATGTTGTTAACGACAATCAATCAATAGGAAGAAGTAAGTTTGCGATAATAAGATGAGTTAAAAAGGATAAGGGAGAGCAATAGTTATGCTTTTATTATTTTTACAGCAGTTTCGACCGTTTAAAAACTTTCAAAATGGTAAAAAATAAAATTGCTCTTGTCGGGATAATGGTAATCACTGTATTAGAAGCATTGTCTCAAACACCAAGTATTCAATGGCAGAAATGTTTGGGAGGTACTTCGGATGATTATGGGTACTCGATGAGATTAACATTCGATGGCGGATATATTGTTGTGGGTACGACACTATCCAGCAATGGAGACGTCACAGGTTATCATGGAAATTATGATTGTTGGATAGTAAAACTTGATGTCGGAGGTAATATTCTATGGCAAAAAGCATTAGGAGGAACAAGCAGGGATGAAGCATATTCAGTATATCAAACTCTAGATAGCGGATACATCATGGTTGGACTTACAGAATCAAATGATGGGGATGTGAGTGGCTTTCACGGTGGAAGCGATTCCTGGGTCGTTAAATTTGATTCAAGTGGTATCATTCAATGGCAAAAATGTTATGGTGGAACAGACTTTGAGGTCGCTGAATCGATTCAACAAACATCTGACGGGGGGTACATTGTAGGGGGATCCACGCAATCCAATGATGGTGACGTTTCTGGTTTACATGGTGGTGATGATTATTGGCTGCTTAAACTGGATAGTGCCGGTAATATTCAATGGCAGAAATGTTTGGGAGGTACTGGTTTTGAAAGAGCATTTTCAGTTGTGCAAACGTCAGATGGTGGATACATCATGAACGGTCAGTCATTATCAAATGATGGTGACGTATCGGGAAATCACGGTAATTGGGATTATTGGATTGTAAAAGTTAATAATAGTGGTAGTATTCAATGGCAAAAGTCATTAGGTGGAGGTAATGATGATTTTGGGGATGACATTCATCAAACCTTAGATGGAGGGTACATTCTCGAAGGGGAATCATATTCTGACGATGGCGATGTGACAGGAAGTCATGGGACTCTGTGGGGAGACTGTTGGGTTATTAAGCTCGATGCAAGTGGTAATATCGAATGGCAGAAATGTTTAGGAGGAACTAATATTGACGCAGCTGATTTTATCGAACAAAATGCCGATAGTAGTTATGTTGTTGCAGGGTGGACAAGCTCAAACGATGGAGATGTAACAGGTTGGCATGGAGGTTTTGATGTTTGGGCTGTTAGAATCAGTAGTGGTGGCAATATACAAT
>DASTZB010000616.1:0-2576 GCA_035764525.1 Chitinophagaceae bacterium
TGAAAAAAAATATTTATATAGTTGGTCTTGGTTTGCTAATATTCATTTTATCATGTAAAAGCAAAAAGACAGTAACAGTAGTTACTCAGGATACATACTATACCTGCTCTATGGACCCGCAGGTAATAGAATACAAGCCAGGAAAATGCCCCATCTGTCATATGGAACTGACTCCAGTTAAAAAAACTAATGGGGAAGATAAAGACGTAATACTCCTGAGTGAACAACAAATCCAGCTGGGCAATATTCATACCGATACAATACGAAACGGTTCAATTGGCGACCAGGTAGTACTTACAGCCACATTGAATTTCGATCAAATGAAAGCCAATTCGGTTAGCTCAAGAGTGATGGGGCGGATCGAAAAACTTTATTTTAAAAATACTGGCGATTATGTAAGGAAAGGGGCCGCTTTATACGATTTGTACAGCGAAGAACTAAATAACGCTAAACAGGAATATTTACTTGTTTTAGAACAAAAGAGAACATTTATAAATGAAACTGCAATAGACTTTGACCAGTTATTACGAAGTGCAAAAAATAAATTATTACTGTGGGGAATGAGTGAAGCGCAGATCAACGAACTGGCCAATAACAAAAAGGCCACTCCGGCTACGACATTTTACAGTACAGCCGGTGGATACATTACACAATTGGATATTCAGGAAGGTGATTATGTAATGGAAGGTGGAACTATTGTAAAGCTTGCTGATTTATCAACACTTTGGGCAGAAGCACAGGTTTATACTTCTCAGCTGGCAGAAATAAATGATAATAGCGTAGCCATCGTTCAACTCCCCGGTTTCGAGGGCAAGGAAATAAAAGGAAGAATTGAATTTGTAAATCCTGAAATCAATCCTGATACCCGAATCAATTTGATCCGGGTATCGATTCCAAATCCCGGTAACCAGTTAAAACCCGGTATGCCGGCTTATGTATTATTAAAAAGCCCGCAGAGAACAACATTAACGCTTCCCATCGATGCAGTGATAAGAGATGGTAAAGGAGCAACTGTTTGGTTAAGGACGGGTGCGCATTCTTTTAAAAATAAAATGGTGACAGTTGGTCTCGAAAGTGATGACAGGATTGAAATAAAATCAGGATTAAACGCAGGTGATGTGGTGGTAATTACAGGAGCTTATTTATTACAAAGCGAATATATTTTCAAGAAAGGTGCAAACCCGATGTCTGGACACGATATGAATAATATGTAAATAAAAATCCAATGAAGTAGTCAATAATAATCGCAGCGTGTAAATGTAATTTGAATTAAAAAATAACAATGAAAGATATAAATTATTGGAAGCGTTACCCGGTATTAACTGACCCAGACAAAATTTCGCAAGCGATGAACATCGAGACTTTTTCTTCATCAGGAAAACTGTATGAGCTTTTATCATTCGCTGGAGAAAAGGATTCTCCATGTATTATCATAGCGCCTGGCTCCGGCGGTCATGCTTTTGTTTTTGCGGAACTCGCCTATTTAATTCATAAGAAGGGCTATAATGCTTTCATAATGCCGAAACAAGGAGGATTTACTATAAATGAACTATTAGTAAGGCATGAAGATGCGGTGAATTACTTAAGGTCTAAATATAAAACTGATCTGCATTTTTATGGCGAAGGTTTAGGAGGTCTTGTCGTGTTTTATCTGGGACTTAAGGGCATAGAACTAAAAAGCATCATCTGTGAAAATTCTCCTGCTATATTAACTGAACCAGCATTCCATAAAGCAATGAAAAAAGATGGAAGAGCTGGGAAACGACGGGCTATATTACTTCCTTTTTTCAAATTATTGGTGAAGATATTTCCTTCCTTACCTGTTCCAATCAGAGCATATTTAGCCTGGCACGAAATAATTGACACTGACCAAAGAAATAATGAGATTGAAAAAAAGATGGTATATGCTTATGATCACGATCCTGACTTTGATAAATGGTATCCGCTCAAGGCTGTCATGTCTTTACTCAATACAAAGCCTCCGGTTTCGGTTGACAAGCTTTCAATTCCCACATTCTTCATTTTGGCAACCAGAGGTTTGATACCAAACTATTTCAGAGACCTTTTTTTGAGATTGGGAGCAAGGAACAAAAAGCTTGAGGAAATTGATGGCGGCGCATTTTGGATGGTCTCTAATCCCGATAAGTCAAGTGAAGCTATTATTAATTGGATAAAGCAAATAAACAAGAAATCATGAAAACAATTAAACGAACAGAAACTTATGATGCAGAACCAGCAGATGTTTTTACACACCTGGATAATTTAGGAATCACTGGCATGCACATGACAAAATCATCGGCTATGATGATGGGAAGTAAACTGCACCTTGAATACTTAACAACAAATCATACAGGATTAGGTTCGAAATACCGATGGAAGGGAACGATGATGGGTATGAAAATGGATTTTACTGTTGAAGTAACCAAATGGATTGGCGGTGTTGAAAAAACCTGGGAAACAATCGGTGCAGCGAGGATGATTATTTATTCATGGTACAGGATGCATTTACTGGTTACCACGAAAGAAAATACAACAAAAGCTGAATTATCGATTACCTACGAAAAACCCAAAGGTTG
>DASTZB010000617.1:0-2757 GCA_035764525.1 Chitinophagaceae bacterium
ATGTTTTTCCCGTATTATGGTAAGAGAGCAGGTGTTGAATCATACAGGCATTACTGCCGAACTTATTTTTCAGATGAAGAAACGAAACCAGGAGCTGATCTCAAAGCTGATCCACCAGGGACAGAAAAAAGGCGAGTTCAAAAAAAATATTGATATACCACTGATGATGGCAACATTGATTGGCACGGCCAATAACCTTGTCGCGACTCAATTTTATTACCGGGAGCTCAATGATCTTCAATCCTTGAGTGAAGAAGAGTTTCAAAAGCACTTAAAAAAGAAATTAAGTCAGCATTTAAAAAAATTATTTAAAGCAATACTTACCAATGAAGAATAAACTGAAAATACTGCTTATCATCTGTTCTTTGTTCTCATTACAGATGACTGCACAGGAAAAGAAAACATTAAGCCTGGATGAAGCGATTAACCTGGGTCTTCAAAACAGCAAAAAGCTAAAAATTAACAAGGCAAAAATTGAAGAGGCAACAGCTGCTGCAAAAGAAGCCACTGAAAAAAGATTACCCGATGCGAAAGCCTCCGCTTCTTATTTGCGGGTGAACGCTGTAAATGTAGATCTTAAAACAAAAAGCGGTAATACTGGTGGCGGTACCAGCCCCGCAGTTGAACAACCTAAAGTTTCACAAGCATTATATGGATTGGTAAATGTTTCACTGCCTATTTATACCGGTGGTAAGATCCGTTATGGGATTGAGTCTTCGAAATTTCTTGAAAAAGCTGAAATGCTTGATGCAGAAAATGATAAAGAAGAGGTGATCCAGAATACGATTGAAGCATTTGCCAATTTATTTAAAGCAAAAACTGCTGTACGATTAGTACAAGAAAATTTGAATGAAGCCCGGCAACGTACAAAAGAGTTGACAGGTATGGAAAAAAATGGATTGTTGGCACGCAATGATCTTTTAAAGTCACAATTGCGGGAATCAAATATGGAGTTTAATTTGTCAGATGCAGAAAATAGCTGGCAACTGGCCAACGTGAATATGAATCTAATGCTTGGGTTACCTACAGCAACGCAGTTGATATTAGACACATCAGGACTCGGAAGGAAAGATGATGACAGGGTACTGGATGATTATTTAAATGCTGCATTAAGCAATCGTAAGGATATTGCGGCAATTGATCTAAGAAAGAAAGCGGCTGAATCAGGTGTAAAGTCTGCTAAAGGCGATCTATATCCAAGTCTTGCTTTAACGGGCGGTTATATCGGGTTAGATATTCCCGATTTTCTTTCTGTCCCTGCTGCGATGAATGTAGGCGTTGGAGTTTCCTACAACATCGGGTCACTCTGGAAAAATAAAGCAAAAGTGCAGCAGGCAGAAGCAAGAGTAAAACAAATAACATTCACGGAAGCAATGATGGATGATGATATGCGCCTGGAAGTAAATAGAAGTTACCTGAGCCTGATGACAAATCGTAAAAAAATTGAAGTATCTGCTAAGGCCGTTGAGCAAGCGGAGGAAAATTATCGCATAGTAAAAAACAAATTTGATAACAGTCTTGCCACAACTACTGACCTGTTGGATGCAGACATCGCCCAGTTACAGGCGAGGCTGAGTTATACATTGTCAAGAGCAGATGCTTTTGTCGCTTATCATAAACTATTACAAACAGCAGGTCTCTTAAGTACAGAATTAAAAAAGTAATCAAGCAAAATAATTAAGTAAGATGGAAAAGACATCAACCAAAAAGAAAAGAAATCCTGTTTTTATAATCATCCTGGCAGTGCTTATTATTGGTGGTAGCTGGTTTGGCATTTCAAAATACCAGCATAGCCTTCATCATGAAGACACAGATGATGCACAGATAAGTGCCGATATAAGTCCAGTGATACCACGGGTGGCTGGTTATGTTATGGATGTGAAGGTCAGAGATAATCAAGAAGTAAAAAAGGGAGATACCTTGTTAATATTAGATGACAGGGATTATGTGATCAAAGTGGAACAAGCACAAGCTGCTCTGCAAATAGCTCAAAGTTCACTTGGCAGCGCAAGAGCAACTACTTCTGCTGCGAAAGCGAATATTGCTACTTCACAAGCTTCTGTTGGAACCATTGATGCACAGATCGAGGCGGCTAAAATTAATTTGTGGCGTGCATCACAAGATTATGATCGTTATGCAAATCTTATCAAAGATCATTCAATCACACAGCAACAGTATGAACAGGCATTGGCTTTAAAGCAAACTTCTGAGAAGCAATTAACGATTTTAGAAGAACAAAAGAAACAAGCACAACAACAAACAAATGCAGTAGCCGTGCAGAGTAATGCCACTGCATCGCAAATAAGCATTGCAGACGCAACTATACATCAAAAACAAACGGATGTTGATGCTGCAAAATTGAATCTCTCTTATACCGTGATCACAGCACCGCAAGATGGCTTAGTGTCAAAAATAAATGTACAGCCGGGGCAGTTTGTACAGGCAGGGCAACCCGTATTCAGTATTGTGCATAGTGAGAGTGTTTGGGTAATTGCCAACTTTAAAGAGACACAATTAGATAAAATGAAAGAAGGTCAGAAAGTTATTATTAATGTTGATGCTTATCCCGGTCATAAATTCGAAGCAGAGCTTACTTCATTCTCACCAGCCACTGGTTCTACGTTTGCATTGCTTCCTCCTGATAATGCAAGCGGAAATTTTGTGAAAGTAGTACAACGCTTGCCCGTGAAGATAGAGTTTACCAACCCAAATGATTCGTTGGTCAGTAAATTAAGACCCGGTATGAATGTATTGGTG
>DASTZB010000618.1:0-8238 GCA_035764525.1 Chitinophagaceae bacterium
ATCGTTAGAAGTAATCAAAACCATACTCATGGTGATGAACGCGATGATCAATTCAGTGATCAATGCACACCACATACCAGTTTTACCGGGAACTGTAACCGCCGAGTTCACAGGTGGATCGGTCAGGGTGCTTCCCATCAAATGTTGCATCATAAAGACGGCAATTGTTCCTCCAATGATTTGAAAGAAGACAAAGAACATCGCATCATATTTGCACATTTTATCTAATCGTAAAAAAGTGAAAGTAACGGCAGGATTGATCTGCGAGCCACTTGGTGCTGTGAATGGTGAATAGAAAACAAACAAAGCTGTTGCTCCCATTGCAATACCCATGCACACATTTCTCATCATCGCGTTAGGTAGAAACCATGAACTTTTTTCTGAGAATAGCATAGCGCTGAAAAAGCAAGCAGAGATCATGAAGATGGCAAGACCTAATGCTTCCTGCAGGTAGTGCTTCCAGTTTTTTCTGAAAGCGGCTTTCATTTGTGTGAAGCCTCTTTTACCAGTGAATACCTGTATGGGCATTGCTCTCATAACACAAAGAGACTATGAAAGCAGAAAGATCAATGTCCGTCGAAAGACAACAAGTGAAAGTTTATTTATGTGTGTGGTCAGAAGACATATATTTCTCGATCGTATCGGGGTTCATATAACGTTCATATTGCCCGTTTGCGTTTCCTTTATTTACATAATCAACGCCCCGCCAGTTGCGCACATGCATCGTTTGACGTACATGGTTACTATAAGCAAGAAGATATTGACCAAGCCCATGCTGAATGCAGATCCGGTCAGTATTGAATTCCATTTTATCTAAATACTTTTTTGAGATGTGACCAATGCCAATACCGACAGTTTGGGGAAAATTCTTGCTGTTAAAGTCAACCACATGACTTAATTCATGACCTATCACGCCCACTTGTTCTTCAAATGTCAGGTTTTGAAACAGCAGACGCTTCAATGTATCGATTGTTTGATTGCTGATCGTAATAATATAGGTTCGGTAATTTTTTCTTTTGAATACACTGGCAAGATCGGGCTTAGTAGTAAGAGGAGTGTATTGTTTTTTTATTCTGAAAATAATATGAACATCTTTCAATTCAGGAAAATGTGAAAGGGCTGTAAGAATTGGTTTTTGATATTGGCCAGGTATCTCTTTATTTACGGCAAATTTTTGTAATGAATCGATACCTGCAGCTTGTGACATAAAAGGGGCAATAATGATCAACAGCCAAATACCACGGTTATATAATCGTCGCATGGGTGACATTCTTAGCTATAACGCCAAAAATAAAGCCAGCGTTTCCTGGTATTTGTTAACGGTTGGTAAATAGGGGAGATGTACCGGTAATGAGGAGATTTTTACCGATGAAGCCTACATTTCCATGTGTTTTATTTCTCTCAACTCCTTTCCGAGGAAGTAATTCAATGCAGTTCTTAATACGGCGATGGCGGCGAGTTTACCGATATCATCCCAGCTGGGCAACTGCGGTTGCCAGTACATCAGCACCAAGCAATAATTCAAGTGCAACAGAAACAGAACTTCCAAACCGTACTCGTGCTTCGCCGGACGATAGAATATTTTTTTTGAGAGTAAATGATGTGAAATATGAATAGATAAGCTTTAGTAATGCAGCAGCAATTACAGTGGCTGAAGCTATTTCTAAAGCATGACTGATATAGATCGTTATCGTCTTTGCAATCTCTTCCATTAAGTCATTGCCGTTTGCTTTGACAAAATAGCTGATGAGCTATGCATATTATTTATTAAATGATCACCAACCCGTAAAGCATTTGCCGCAATTGTCAATGCAGGATTAAAGGCGCCACAACTTGGAAAGAAGCTTGCATCAACTACATATACATTTTCCAGATCATGAGTTTTGCAATTCAGGTCGAGCACCGATGTTTTGGGGTCGTTACCAAAACGAAGCGTTCCGTTCTGATGACTCATTCCACTTACATCCAGATCATATCCTCCCCATTTTACATCTTTATAATCCGCATCCAGTTCACCAAGTTTTACAAAAATTTCTTTCAGCTTACCTTTTAGCTTTAGAAAGGCAGTGTAATTCGTTCTTGTATAATCTACTTTTATCGTTCCGTCATTGCGAAGTGTAACACGGTTATCATGCGAAGGAAGATCCTCTGCAGTCAGCCAAAAATCGATGCTTTTTTCTTTTAACTCAGCATATGATCTTCCTGGAAAGAAAGTTTCCCCCATCCAGTTGATAGTATCGGGATCGTTACGGCCCATCAATTGAATTTCTCCCAATGGAAACTCACTATCATCTGCCCCATGATAAAAATCAGCAATGCCTAAACTCTTTTGGAAGACACAATCGTTTTTCTTATTGGTAAATGCAACGAGACAACCATTATGATGCAACATCAAATTCCTTCCGACCTGGTCTGATGAATTTGCCAGGCCATTTGGATGCATTTCATTTGCGCTTCGCAAAAACAATGCGGCGCTGTTAACTGCACCACAAGCAACAATAAATATATCTGCACTGAATTTTATTTTCTCGCCATTAATGATCACCAACACTTCTTTTACTTTCTCACCACCGCCATCAGTTAATAATTTTTCCACATAGGCATGTGTCATCAATGTCACATTCTTATTCTTCAACGCAGGACGTAAACACATTATTTGCCCATCAGCTTTACTATCGGTTAGATCAGGAAAGCCATCAAAATTTTCCAATACAACTGGCGCTTCAGTTTCGGTATAATCCTGCGGAAGTTTAACTCCCATCGGTAATGGAAAGGGATGCAGACCGATCTGCTTCATTTTTCCTTCCAGGTCTTTGATCAATACCTCGTAAGCGAGCGGAGGCAAAGGGTATTCAGCATTTGCAAATGGCTCGCTCGGATCAACGCCACGTTTGCCATGTACACTATAAAGTTTTTCCGCTTGCTCGTAATAATTTTCATAAACATCATATTTTAATGGCCACTCTGGTGACACACCACCATAATGTCTCACTTCTTCAAAATCTGATTCACGAAAACGAAACAATGCAGCGCCATACATTTTGCTGTTGCCACCGACATTATAATGTATAAAAGGTTTGAATGGTCTATCATCTTTATCATACCAATCTTCTTTTGGACGATAGCGGCCATTCGTTACCACTTCATGCGGATCCCAATTCTCTTTTTCTTTTGGAATAAAACCGCCGCGTTCAAGAATAAGAATTCTTTTGCCTGTTGGCGCAAGCTTATAGGCAATCGTACTTCCGCCGCTTCCTGTGCCGATGATGATGATGTCATAATGATTGGTCATGATATAATTTTTCAGGTACAAATTGACTCTATCTTCCAGGAATCTGGTGTCGTTTGGTTGACGGTTAAGAAGAATATTATAATACTCAACTTCCTTTTCGAATTGTCAAATTGCTTACACATCAAAACTCAACCACGGATTAGTTTTACAACCGCTTAATAAGATAATAATGAAACGCAGAATTATATTCGTAAGTCTCCTGGTACTCATGTTCTCGATTGCTGGTCACAGTCAATTCTTTTCTTTGAGTGACACAACCATCACTTTCAAAAACCAGGAGGGGAAAGTCTTGACTAAGGATGAAGTAAGAGAATTAATGAAAGGTGTTTTTTCTATTCATCAACAAAATGCAGATGGTAAAAAGATAATTACCATTCTTCGATCAGGTAATGATGAAGCTGCTTTGCGGCAAGCAAAACTTGAGGCATTTAAAAACAGTCTACTTAACAAGCCAGTTAAATCATTTCGCCTAACCGATCTCAATGGCCGAAAATGGAACTCTAAAGAGCTGAGCGGTAAGACGGTTATTATCAATTTCTGGTTCACCGCCTGCAAACCCTGCATCCAGGAAATGATATACCTGAATAAACTGGTAGAAGAAAATAAAGACAGTTCTGTTGTTTTTATTGCACCGGCACCGGAGAATGAAACGCAAATAAAAAAGTTTTTGAAAAAATATGCTTTTGAATATAACATAATTCCTTCTTCAACCGATTTTATTTCGGCAATGAATATTGAAAACTTTCCTACGCATTTGGTCATTGATAAAGAAGGCATCATCCGCCAGGTATTTATTGGTTATGCAGATGATATAAAAGAAAAACTGCAAAGTGAGATCAATAAGCTGATTAAATAATGACAACAGGTAAGCCATCCGAAATACAATTACAAAAGGAGACACTTCGTATTGAAACATTCAGCGATGGTGTATTTTGTATTGCAGTTACATTATTATCTATTGAAATAGGAGTGGAGGTGCATGGTGCTGTGACGAATAAGGAGCTTACTCATGCATTACTTGCAAAATGGCCACTCTACCTTGCTTATGTCATCAGTTTCATAAATGTATTGCTTGCATGGATTGGGCATCATAGTTTGTTTAAGATGCTTCACCAGTCGGACAATTCGATAATGATCACAAATGGTTTGCTTATGATGCTGGTTGCATTAGTTCCATTTCCTACAAAAACACTGGGTGAGTTTTTACTAACCGGTGGATTTAAAACTGCTGTGATTTTTTATACTGCCTATTTCGTCTTGATCAGCATTGCATTTCGGCTGCTCTGGTATGCAGCCACCCGCAAAGCCGGAATACTGATGCATGGTGTTACAGAAAAACAGATCAAACTTACCACCCGCAACGAGAATATTGGACTTCTCTGCAATACTATCATCTTTGCAGTCGCATTTATTAATCCCTGGTTGGCTTTGGCTTTCAGCTTTGTAATGTGGGTGTATTGGTTGGCGTTTACTTAAAGTTGTTTATTTTGAGAGTTAATTAAACCTTGGATGATGACATTAGAGCACGTTGCAATATGGACGGACAAGCTGGAAGCGCTTAAGAATTTTTATATAAAATATTTTGATGGTGTTGCTAATTCAAAATATACAAACGAATCAAAACAATTTCATAGTTACTTCATTACGTTCCAATCCGGAGCGAGACTTGAGATTATGTCTATGCCGGGTATTCCCGACAACATAAATGATCGGATCGTTAAACAACATAAAGGTATAATCCATCTTGCTTTTGGTGTCGATTCAATGAAAGAAGTAGATCAAAAAGCTCTTGAGCTTAGGAAAGCCGGTTTCCCCATCCTAAATGGCCCGAGAAGAACCGGAGATGGTTATTATGAATTTGAAACACTTGATCCGGATAATAACCGATTGGAGGTAACTTGCATTTATCCAGGTAATGAAAAGATTCACTAATCGATACTTTACAAATGGTATTAAATCCGGTATTTCCAACTGTTTTACATCGAGACGCCGCTGAATTAGTTCAGGCTTATTTTATATCACTTCCAATAATAGATACAGTTTTGGTTGTTAATTCCTGTGCAAGAGGATTGGCCGTTCCTGAAAGCGATCTTGATTTTGCAATTCTGGTTAAACCTGGTACTTCAAAAAACAAGATTGAAAACGCTGAAGCAGACTGGAATATATATTCCAATAATCATCAGGCGATATCTGAGTATAAAACCTTTTCTCCATATGCCCATTTGCACCTCGACATCATTGACGGCAATTACACACCGACAAGAATAGAAAACGGAGAGCCCATAGATTATTTTGAAGTTGAGATAGGCAATCAAATTTGTTATTCTGCACCTATTGGAAATGCTGGTGAGTATTTCCTGGAATTGCAAAGTAAATGGCTTCCATTTTATAACGATGAGCTTCAAGAGCAAAGATTAAAGGCATCAATTAATGCCTGCGAATATGATCTGATCCATATCCCATTTTTTGTAAAAAGAGAATTATATTTCCAGGCATTTGATATTTTATGCAAGGCATTCCAGGAATACCTGCGAACTCTGTTTATTGCAAAAAAGATTTACCCAATCGCTTACAACAAATGGATCAAAGAACAGGTTGTAAAATGGTTGAACATGCCAGGCCTCTATCCAAAATTATCTCCAATTCTTTCTGTTACCAATATTGAAAGCAACGAGATAAACGCTAAAGCAATATTGTTGCGTGAACTGTTAGATGATCTTTCAAATGAAAAATAAGATGCAAAGATAAATGTGATCTGTTGTTTGTATTAGCCTTTAGGGTTTTAAAACGTTATTAATGGCAGATCAGGCGGCAAACCAAAGAACACCTGCCCAGCAGTTTCATAACGACTTTCATTCATGAAACCATGCTGTCTTAGTACCTGCGCATCCGTTAAGAAATGCGCTAATTTGTTCTTCAAATAAATACCACTGGTACCAGCAGCAGTGTATACCAATTCTATTGCTTCAACACAACTTTGATTAGTATGCGTGGCAGCCAACAGTAAGCCAGCTTTTTCCTCAAGCGAAATAGTGTCACCGGCATTTACCTTTTCCCAGCATTTTGTTATTTTCTCATGTAGATAAGCACGGCTTGATTGAACCAATGCTTCAGCTCTTCCTAGTTTTCTCTGCACAACTCCTCTTTCCCTGATCGGCACCATTGAACCGAGAGGTGTTTTCTTTTCAGCGAGTGTCTTTAATTCATCGATTGCATTACGGGCAACGGCAAGAGTCACTGGTGCTAGCAGACAGGCAATATTAGCTCCGGCAGTCGGATACCGGTAAAGAGTACCAGTATAATATTTATTAGGACGAAATTCAGGAACAAGAGGAAAAAACAGGTGGTCAGGGACAAATACATCTTTTGCTTCAACATCATTACTGTCCGTTGCACGCATTCCCAACGTATGCCAGGTATCTATGATCTCACAATCGCTTACTTTTATAAAAACTCCAATTACTTCCGGGTGACCATTGTTCATTTTGAGTTGTTGGCCTTCCATCACAAGAGCTGTTGTTAAAAACCACTGTGCCTCGTGAATATTACTAAGAAGTGGGTTTCTTCCGTTGATCCTGTAACCTCCATTTACTTGGGTTGCCCTCATCGGGGGATGAACACTGGCCGCAATGAAAGTATCAGCTCCGTTAAGAAATATTTCCTCAATTCCTTTTTCAGGAAGACGTCCACCCATATTAAGTGGAGAGTTAGCTACCATCAGGGACCAACCCGCAGCTGTATTATGTCTTGCTACTTCTTCAACACATTTTGCAGTTGTAAGAGGATCGGCCTCATTACCACCCAACGATTTTGGCAGGAATAATTTATAAAACCCGGCTTTTTTAAGTGCGTTGACAACAGTGCTGGAAAGTCGTCCATTGTTTTCTTCTTCATTTATATTTTGACTGATAGATGATCTTAATTCGCTGGCAACTTCCACAAGATTTTTTTCAATTGCTGGCATAGCAGGCGCAGTCATTGTTTCCATAATAAAGAATTTAAAGAATGAAAAGAACAATTAACTTTTTCAGAAATGTATGGAGGGGGCTTGGAATGACTTCCAAGGTAAATAATAAACTAACATTAATTGTCAGATACCTGACATTAAAATCAATTTGATTTAATCGGGTGAGTCAGTTTTGCAACGTGGGTGTACTTTCCAGGTTCACTTTTAGCGGTTTCTTATTATATAATTCATACTCTTTCATCACCCTCAGCATTTCCGCTACGCCCCATGCCTGTGCCACACAGCCACGGGGGTGATGTGGGGCATCAGCATCAAATATTTCTGAAACAGAACCAATACAACCTTCATTCAAATGGAATTTAAATTTTTCGATTACACTTTCAACTTTCAATTTTCCATTTTCAACTTTCATCAAAGCATCGACATAAGGACCGAGCAACCAACTCCACACCGTTCCTTCATGATAGGAAGAATCACGATGCCATTGATCGCCACCGTAATTGGGAACATAATGAATATCTTCCGGTGGCAAACTGCGAAGACCAACTGGAGTATATAATTTTTCTTCAACAATCTTTAAAACAGCTTCTACTTTTTCACCTTCAATCAACGCAAACGGAAGACTGATAGCGAATAACTGGTTTGGCCTTAGTGTTGCATCAGGTTTGCCGTTCTCATCAATGACATCGTACAAGTAATTTCCATGCCCATACCAAAATAATTTATCAAAACTATCCATTGCTTTTGCAGCATTCGTTTCTATTGCATCAGCATCTTTCTTTTGTTTGTTAAGTCGCAGCAGCTCAGCAAATATTTTTAAATCATTATACCAGAGTGCCTGTATCTCTACCGGTTTTCCCATTCGAGATGTTACTACCCATGTTCCGATCCTTGCGTCCATCCATGTCAGGTGTTGACCACCTTCGCCGGCATACAACAACCCATCTTCATCTACATGTATATTATATCTTGTTCCTTT
>DASTZB010000619.1:0-12985 GCA_035764525.1 Chitinophagaceae bacterium
CCCAAAATCCATTCAATTATCGCCGGTACTCCATACAACCGCCAAACTGTAAAAGTTCCAAATGCCAAAAATGCAAAAACAACTATTCTGATAATTTTATTTTTAACCCGGAATAACTTTATCGTATCTGTTATTGCCCAAACCAGGTAAATAATTTTTAACGTATCAGAATAAATAATCGCAACTGATGCCCCTGTTACCAGGTGTATAATTATTGCCAGAATTACAAATACCGACTGCAGCAGTATTATTGTTCCCAAAAAATATATCGCCACCACAAACGATTCAAAATAGTTGTATTTCTTCCGTGCAACCAACAAATAGAAATACAAAGCCTGAAATGGAATTACAACTAACAATACAAAACTCAGGTGACTGATTGCAAACTTTGTTGTTGATGATGGTCCAAAATATTCTTTGTAATCGATCACCACATTCTCTCCAAAGATCTTTTCCACTATATATAAAAGCAACAAATACATAGTTATCCAAATCAAAAAGAATGAAACGGGCGGCTGGTAGATCTTTCTTTTGCCTTTCACAAAATCAGTCACCACCTTGCCGGGCTTTGCCAGCATATTCCACGAGGTAAACAAAAATCCTTTTTCAAAATGAGTAAAGAAATGTATAACCTCATGTAGAATATAATGAGCCGAAATTCTTTGATCCACTGCTTTCTGTCCGCAATGACCGCAGTACATGCCAACAACCTTCTCCCCGCAGTTTTTACAAAAGCTCATGCTGCCTATTTAAATGCCTGTAAGAATTTCAATATCGCAGCCATATCTTTTAATCCTGGCGCCATTTCAAACTTGCTGTTCACATCTATCGCAAAAAAATCGGGATGCCTAAATGCTTTTACTTTTTGTGCATCATCCGGACCAATGCCACCACTGAGAAAGAATGGTTTTTCAATTTTTGCTTTCTTCAAAACTGACCAATCAAACTGCTGACCGGTACCGCCAAAACTCTCTTTCAAACCGGCCGTATCAAAAAGATAAAAATCACAGGCTGCATCATAAGGCATTACCATTTCGTCAATATGAATCGAATTATCTCCGGCAATACGAAATGCTTTTATCACTTCGACTTCTGCACTTAGCTCCTCACACATTTCCGGTGTTTCATTACCATGCAACTGTACTATATCCAACCCGTATTCATCAATCGCATCCAACAATTCCGAATAACCCGGATTTACAAACACTCCCACTTTCTTTATATCAAAATCTGCATCTTTAACTTGCCTACCAGTGATCTTATCGCCCATATACCGCGGTGAATCCTTATAAAAGATCAACCCGGCATAGTCAATATTCAACGCATCTAATTGTTGCAACTGCTTGAATTGTGTGATGCCACAAACTTTTATATTCATTTAGGTAGCTTTTTAATTCCCAGATTTTTGGCGAATTCCTTAATACTGTTTACATCCTTCACTCCCGGCCCAATTTCAAATTTTGTATTTATATCAATAGCGAATAATTTTTCGCCCGCTGGCGTACCAATAAACTCCTCCAGCTTTTTTTCATCACCCGGCTCAATACCACCGCTTAAAAAATATGGCTTAAGCGGCAACGACTGTTGCAATATCGCCCAATCAAATTTCTTACCAGTGCCTCCATAACCAACGCCTAAAGTATCGAACATAAAAAAATCACATACTTCAACATAAGATTGTGTCATGTGCATGATACTGTCATTTTCACTCAGGCGAAAAGCTTTGATCACAGAAATATAATCAGCGATCTTGTCACAGAACTTCGGGCTTTCATCACCATGCAATTGCACCATATCTAATCTATAGTCTTCCAACGTTCTCATCAGTTCCTCATAAGTAGGGTTTACAAACACACCCACTTTAATAATTTTTCCTTTGATCTGTCGCATTTTTTCCGGACTTATTTTCTGCGCCATGTACCGCGGCGATTTCGGATAAAAAATAAACCCGGCAAATGTTACTCCCAGTTCATCAAGTGCACTTACCTGGTGAGGCAATGTGTTTCCGCAAACTTTAATCTTCATGTGCTTTTGCTTTTAATTGTTTTATAAACTCAGCAAAAGCAATCGTTGGGTTAGTGGCCTTCATAAAATTTTCTCCGATAAGAAAACCATCAAAACCATGTTTTTTAAAAATCAAAATATCATTTACACTGCTGATCCCGCTTTCAGCTATTTTAAATTTAGGGAAAGGGATCTTTTCAGCCATCCGCAAACTTCTTTCAATATCTACATCAAAAGTTTTTAGGTTCCGGTTGTTAATACCTATAATATTTGTCTCATCACAAATATGTCCAAGCTCTTCTTCTGCATGAAGTTCCAATAAAACTTCCAATCCAAGATTTTTTGCAAAAGTTGCCAGCTGTTTGACTTCAGCGACCGTCAAACAAGCAGCGATCAGCAATATTACATCAGCACCAATGGATTTGGCTTCTATCAATTGGTATTCATCAATTATAAAATCTTTTCTTAGGATCGGGATCTCATTTATTCGTGCTTTAATAAGGTCTTCATCACTTCCGCCAAAAAAATGTTCATCAGTCAGCACTGATAAACAGGATGCCCCATTCTCTGCATAACCCTTTGTCACTTCTATTACATCAACATCAGGATTTATTATTCCTTTTGACGGTGATCTTCTTTTAAATTCTGCAATAATGCCCGTCCTTGATCTATCAAGTAAAAAATCTCTTAGTGACAACACAGTCCTTGAAAATAGTTCTCGCTTCTCAAGCTCACCGGTTTTCACTTTTGACTTTTTACTTTTGACTTGTTCTTTTTTATATTCAATTATTTGTTCGAGTATATTCATAAGCTTCGATCTATTGGACACCAAGTCCCCCTTCAGAGGGATTTAGAGGGTCTGCAAACTGATTAGTTTATCCAAACTCTTTTTCGCTTTACCGCTTTCCAAACTTTCAATTGCGGCGTTAAATGCCTCATCATAAGTCTTAAAATTACCAGTACAATACAAAGCCATGGCTGCATTAGCCAAGACTACCGCATTTTGTGCCCATGATCCATCTCCTTTTAATATCCTTAAAAAGATCTTTGCAGCGTCTTCAACTGTACTGCCGCCTTGTATATCATTTGGTTCTACCATTCTTTTTCCAAGTTGTTCGGGTGTCTTTACACTTTCACCTTCATTAGTGATAACCTTTGTGTCGTTGGTCAATGAAATTTCATCATATCCATCGAGACTGTGAATAATGGTAAATGATTTTTCTGTTTGCTGCAAGAGGTAATTATATATTCTCGCCATTTCAAGACTGAAGACTCCGACCAATTGATACTTCGGATGTGAAGGATTTACCATTGGCCCTAGCATATTGAAAAATGTTCTCATTGCAAGATTCTTCCTGATAGGCGCTACTGTTTTTAATGCAGGATGAAACAATGGTGCATGCAAAAAACAAATATTCGTTTCTTCAAGTTCTTTTTTCAATTTTCCATTATCATTTTTAAATTTATACCCCATTTGTTCCATCACATTTGATGCACCACTGATAGAAGATGCGCCATAGTTTCCATGCTTGGCAACTTTTTGCCCAGTACCTGCAACTATAAAACAACTGAGCGTTGAAATATTAAAAGTATTCTTTCCATCACCTCCAGTGCCAACAATATCTATTGTATCATATTCCGTAAAATCAACGGGTACACAAAGTTCGAGCAATGCATCACGAAAGCCCATCAACTCATCAATGGTAATGCTGCGCATTAAATACACCGTCATGAAAGCAGTTATCTCATGTTCGTTATAAATGCCCTTGCCGATATTGACAAGAACCTCTTTCGACATTTCCCTTGAAAGTGTCTTATGCTCAAACAATGTTTGCAATATTTTTTTCATCTGCCTGTGATTATTTCTTTAACCAATTTCTCATTATTGCTTCTCCCATCGGTGTTAACACACTTTCAGGATGAAACTGTACTCCCTGCACATCATAAGTTTTATGTTGCAAACCCATGATCATGCCTGTCTCATCTTCTGCCGTTATTTCCAATTCACCTGGAAAGTTTTCTTTCGAAACAACCCAGCTATGATAACGTCCAACTTCTAATTCTTGCGGAAGCCCCTCAAACAAAAAACTTTTAACTTTCAACTTTTCACTTTTAACTTTCACCGGCGTCGCCACTCCATGAAACACCGAGCTAAGATTTATAAGTTCCCCTCCAAACGCCTGGCCTATTGCCTGGTGACCTAAGCAAACACCAAGTATTGATCTTGACGAAGCATATTCTTTTATCAATGGCAAAAGCAGACCGGCTTCTTCTGGAATACCGGGACCGGGTGATAAAATAATCTTATCGTAGTCTTTTACTTTCTCCATTGGTATCTGGTCGTTGCGATGCACCTCCACTTTTTCATGAGTGATCTTCTCCACCAAATGAACAAGGTTGTATGTGAAAGAATCGTAATTATCAAAAACTAATATCTTCATCTGTTCTTTTTATTTTGAATTTTAAATTTTGCATGTTAAATAAATCCCCGTCCATCATTCAAAATTTATAATTCAACATTTAAAATAATTGTTCCGCAAACTCTATCGCCTTCTTCAATGCTCCCAGTTTATTATTCACTTCCTGCAATTCGCTTTCAGGTTTACTAGCTGCTACGATGCCTGCACCTGCCTGGTATGTCAATGTATTTTGCATGCTTAAAAAAGTACGGATCATAATAGCATGATTGCAACTGCCGTCAAAACCCATAAAGCCAATAGCGCCGCCATAATAATTCCTTGCGGTCGGCTCATAAGTATCGATCAGCTCGATCGCTTTTATTTTCGGCGCACCACTAAGTGTTCCAGCAGGAAATGTTTTTGCCAGTAATTCAAATGGATTACTACCTGTTCTCACTTTACCATTTACTTCACTCACCATATGAATAACATGGCTGTAATATTGAATGTCCTTATAATGAGTGACAGTTACATCATCACATACCCGACTGAGATCATTGCGTGCAAGATCAACCAGCATCACATGTTCGGCATTTTCTTTCTTATCACCTCTTAATAATTCAGCGGCAAGATGATCTTTATCATCATCACCAGTTCTACGGAATGTACCAGCGATTGGATGAACGATCGCTTTACCATTCTGAATGATAAGTTGTGATTCTGGTGAAGAACCCATCAGCTTATAATCACCATAATCAAAGAAAAATAAATAAGGAGAAGGATTGATGCTGCGAAGCGAACGATAAACATTGAATTCATCGCCTGTGAAGCCTTGCTGAAATCTTCTGCTCAATACAATTTGAAATACATCTCCGCGATGACAGCTCGAAATTCCCTTTTCCACCATGTTCCGATAGTCAGCATCTGCAACATTCGACCTTTCATCGCCTTTTCTTTTAAAAGGAAAAACAGGAACGTCCTTACTGAGGATCAACGATTCAACAGCCGGCATTTCACTTTCAATGCCTTTTATATGATTTTCGTAGATATATAATTCATCCTTGAAGTGGTTAAATACAATTACATATTGATAAAGCCGGTATCGCATAAAAGGAATAACCGGTACACCGCTTCGTGTTTTTAATTTTACAGTATCAAAAAACTGTACGGCATCATAAGAAGTATAACCAAATAATCCCTGCGCAAACTTCACTTCCTTTGTTTCCATCTTTACACAATCAAACCTGTTGGCAAAATCCCAGATCATCTGCGGCACTTCCATTATATTTTTTATATCAATCCTTTCAGGCTTTTGGGCTGGAAGTTTGAATTCAACATTTTTTGTTGAAGTAATTTCAATGCCGCCGATAGCATTGACGCAAATAAATGAATAGCTGTTCTCGGCTGCATGATGATCGGTGCTTTCAAGAAGTACAGTATCCCTGAACCGATCACGGAGTCGCAGATAAACACTTACCGGTGTATATACATCAGCGAGCAATTTTTTGCAGGTGGTTAATATCTCAGTTTTCTTCATAATGACTTTTCAATTTGTTTCATAGTAGCACAGGTGATGAATGGAGCCCTTCGCTTCGCTCCGGGTAAATTTGCGAATCAGCCCAACCGGAGTTCCATCGACCGGCTACAAAATAAAAAACCCCGAACTATTTCGGGGCATATATATTTATACAATACAGTAATGACTTACAGCACCCCGAAAGAGTTTGTATGCCACCACCAATATTGATTTGCTTGTTTCATTGCATTGCAAATATGTATGCTTTTTTGAATTTTTCCAATTATTTCTTCTACCTTTTTCAAAAATAAACTGCTTATGTCAGCTGGTTCTGTCTTTTACCAAAGTGACAAACGCCTACTTTCCCTTGATTTTATGCGTGGATTAATAATGGTGTTGCTGGCAATTGAAAGCACCGGTTTATATGAACACCTGGGTGATGCATCAGGAGACAGCGGCTTGTTGCATGGGTTATTTCAGCAGTTCTTTCATCATCCATGGAATGGTTTGCGATTTTGGGATCTTATACAACCCGGATTCATGTTTATTGCAGGAACTGCTATGGCTTTTTCATTACATAAACAAGCTAGCCAGGGCATGACGTGGAATCAATCTTTCAGAAAAGTATTGAAAAGATGTTTCTGGCTTTTTTTCTGGGGTGTGCTTGACTATGCAATAAAACCAAAGGGGCTTTCTTTTGAATTATGGGATGTACTTACACAATTATCTTTTACCACTTTAGTAGCCTTCCTGATCTTTCGCTGGTCAGCAACTACACAAATAATGATCTGTATTGGGTTATTACTCCTGACAGAAATAGTTTATCGCTTTACCAATATTCCTGGTTTTGACCAGCCTTTTACTGATCAACATAATTTTGGGAATTACATTGATCTCCTGTTGATGAATAAAATTAACAAAGGCGGGTGGGTAGCTATTAATTGTATCCCAACGGCGGTGCATACAATTGCGGGAGCACTGGCAGGAAAACTATTGTTATCGAAACAAGAAAAAATAAAACCATTACTTATTTGGGCATTAGTTTGCCTTGTGGTCGGCTATGGTCTCGATTTCGCAGGCATCACTCCTATTATAAAAAGAATTGCTACCAGTTCTTTTACACTTTCGTCGTTAGGTTGGTGTTTAATCGGTTTAGCAGCCTGTTATTGGTGGATCGATATGCTGGATCATAAAAAACATCTCAAATTTTTTATTGTAATAAGCATGAATTCAATTTTCATTTATCTTTTCTTTGAAATTTTAGGAGGATGGTTCAATCGTTATGTTGGAATCGCCACAAACGGATTAATGGGTTTTATCAATACACCCGAAAATCTTAAGCCTATTATTACTTCGCTTTGTATTTTCACATTGGAGTGGCTGCTGTGCTATTTCTTATATAAGAAAAAAATATTTTTTAAACTATAATAAACCCCGTTTAATAGAATGGAAATTCAAAATAAAAAAGTCGGGAATAAAGGGATATTTTATATTGAAAAGGATAAAAAGATTGTAGCAGAAATGGTATATACAATGGCTGCAAGCGATAAAATGATAATTGAACATACAGAAGTGAGCGATGAGCTAAAAGGGCAAAGCATCGGGCTTCGGCTTGTAAAGAATGCCGCAGACTATGCAAGAAAGAACAATATAAAGATAGTTCCGTTATGTCCGTTTACACTGTCAGTATTTAAAAAACGACCTGAGTTTGAAGATGTGTGGTTAAAATAATTTATTTGACCCAGCTGCACAATTACTATTTAACTTTACTTACGTCGCACTCTTGTACATTTAAATCTATATTCAGCAATTATGCGAAAAGTATTTCTATCACTCATCTTTCTTATTTATGTAACTACTTCCTTTTCTCAGCAAACCGATAAATACATTTTACTAAAACCTGATCGTGTATTTGATGGAGAAACCATGCAAACCGGTTGGGTAGTATTAGTAAAGAATAATAAAATTGAACAAGCCGGTTCAATGATGTTCAAATTACCAGCGGGTACAGAAATCATCGAACTGAAAGGAATGACCTTATTACCGGGATTGATCGAAGGCCATTCACATTTATTTCTTCATCCTTATAACGAAACTTCATGGAATGACCAGGTGCTAAAAGAAAGTAGGGCGGAAAGAACTGTAAGAGCAGTAACCCATGCTAAGGCAACGTTAATGGCTGGATTTACTACAGTCAGAGATCTTGGCACCGAAGGAGCAGTGTATGATGACGTTGGATTGAAAGAGTCTATAGAAAAAGAATTAATTCCTGGACCCAGAATGATCATTGCAACAAGAGCTATTGTAGCAACCGGAAGTTATGGTCCGAAGCTTTCTGCAGATAATGAAACAATAAAAGGAGCTGCTGAAGCTGATGGCGGAGACGGATTAATAAAAGAAATAAGAACACAGATCGGCAAAGGCGCCGATTTTATAAAAATTTATGCAGACTATCGGTGGGGAGTCAATAAAGAGGCGCAACCCACTTTCACTTCTGAAGAGTTGAAAAAAGCAGTAGAAGTGATCCAAAGTAGCGGAAGAAAATTAGTGGTGCATGCAGTAACTGCGGAAGCAATGAAAAGGGCTACACTTGCCGGTGTATCTACCATTGAACATGGCGATAAAGGAACAGAAGAGGTTTTTAAACTCATGAAAGAAAAAGGAGTGGCACTTTGTCCAACTTTAACAGCAGGAGAATCAATTTTACAATATGATGGTTGGAAAAAAGGCGCTGATGCAGAACCACAAAGGATCATTGATAAGAAAAAAAGTTTTCAATTGGCATTAAAAACCGGCGTTACCATTTGCATGGGTGGCGATGTTGGTGTATTTGCACACGGAGATAATGCAAGAGAGATGGAGCTGATGGTGGAATATGGCATGAAAGCAATCGATGTTTTAAGATCTGCAACGTCTACAAATGCTGATGTATTTGGCTATGGAAATAAAATTGGCAGAATTAAAAAAGATCTGTTCGCCGACATCATTGCAGTCGAAGGAGATCCTTCAACTGATATTAAAAATATCAGGAAAATAAAATTGATAATAAAAGATGGTATCGTTTACAAAAAAGAATAAATCAATTATAGTCTTTCCCTGACAGCCTTTACTTCATCGGCTGTAACAGCTGCAGCTTTATTTCCAAAGTTGTTTCTTATATAAGTCAGGAGATTTGCTATCCTTCTGTCTTTTAAGTCAGCTTGAGCCGGCATCTCATTTCTATTATGATGGTCCGGATAGCTTTTTAATTCTGCAGAGCCTTTAAGCAAAACTCTAATTAGTTTATTACTGGGACCCAACACAATTTTTGATCCTGATAATGCAGGGCTAAATGATGGAATGCCTTTGGCATCCGCCGAATGGCAAGGACTGCATACTCTATCATAAGTCTTTTTTCCCTTTGGCCCCTTCGCCAGATTTACATTTGAAGCATCACGTTCCCAGGAAATCAGTAGTAAACAAATTGCAAATAAAAAAACACCTAAAAGATTCCTCATCTTAATTTTTATAGATGATTTTCCAAACCCTGCCTTTCTGATCATCACAAATATACAATGATCCGTCTGGCCCTTGTGCTAAACCACACGGTCTGAAGGTGGCGCCCTGCGGTGTTTTAGTTTCACCAGCAAACCCATCCGCGAAAATTTCATAGTCGCCGTTTGGCATTCCATTTTTAAATGGAAGGAATACTACAAAATAACCCTGCTGTGGTCTTGGCGCTCTGTTCCATGAACCATGAAATGCAATGAAAGCTCCATTACGATATTTTTCAGGGAATTGTGTTCCTGTGTAAAACACTAATCCATTCGGCGCCCAATGACCAGGAAATGCGTAGATCGGTTTTCCTTTTCCATCACAACGGTCAGTTCTTATTTTATCACCACCATATTCAGGATTTACTAATTTTTTCTTTTGTCTTTGATCATAATAACAATAAGGCCACCCAAAGTCGGAACCTTTCTTCATTAGGAACATTTCTTCAGCAGGCAACTCCACACTTTCCTCTTCTGTATACTTATCGCGATAAAGCTTATTCAGATCATCACGACCATGTTGCACACCATATAATTCATTTGCGCTATCGTTCCAGTCAAGCGCCATGATATTCCGGATACCAGTTACATATCGTACCCCATCTTTATATGTTTGATCTTTCTTGTCAACCTTAAATTGCCAGATGCCACCGGCATTTTTTAAGATCGGGCAAGGATCTTGCCCTTTAGAACCTTCTGTACGATCTTTTTCCTGGCAGGCGTTGGACGGTGCACCAATGTTTACATAAATATTTCCTGCATTATCTAATGTTATTGGTTTTGAAGAATGCTGGTTCTTATTTACCAGGTCAGTTACGATCAGTTCTTCACTGCTGGTATCAATTTCATTATTAGCATTCAACTTATATCTATAAATTTTTTCATCAGTTGTTGCATAGAGATAGCCATTCTTAATGGCAATACCAGTGCCTTTATAATTTCCAAACCCTCTTATATCTTCGGCTATTCCATCTTTGTTCGCATCACGCAAACGAAGAATACCGTGACCATCTTTCAGTTCATCGATCTTTGTATAAACATCTCCATTGGAGTTTACAACAATATGACGTGCCTTTCCAAGATTATCTGCAAACACTGATGCAGAAAAACCGGCGGGAAGTGTTATACCACCATTAGGCTGGTTTGTTGTTGAAGTGCTTTCTTTTTTCTCTTCTTTTGTTTCCTTTTTATCAGATGCGTTATTAGCACAATAACTTAATGTAAAGACCGCGACGATCGCAAAAAAACTTTTGAGAAATTTCATATAAAAAAATTTGAGAATAAAAATACTGTAACGTATGACATGAAATAAAAATACTCTTAAATAAAATTTTACAGGTGGCGCTGTTGTGCACTGTTCTATCAGTACCTTCGGAGCAAACCACATGCCGATATGCGGCCATTTAATTTTCTCATTTGGTCATTACTTGCATTTATTTGTTGCAGTACAGCTGACAAAAGTTCTGTTTCAAAATGGAAATTAGTTTGGAGTGATGATTTCAGCTATTCAGGATTACCGGATTCCACAAAATGGAACTATGATATCGGCGGTCATGGTTGGGGGAATAATGAACTCCAATTTTATACAAAACAACGATTAGAAAATGCAAGAGTGGAAAAAGGCTATCTTACAATCGAAGCAAGAAAAGAAACATGGGAGGGAAAAAATTACACATCTGCACGATTGGTTACAAAAGGAAAGGGCGACTGGCAATATGGTAAAGTTGAAGTGAGAGCAAGATTGCCAAAAGGTCTTGGCACATGGCCAGCCATCTGGATGCTTGGGAGCACTACCCCGTTCCACTGGCCCGATGATGGTGAAATTGATATTATGGAGCATGTTGGTTTTAACCAGGGCTTTATTCATGGTTCTGTTCATTGCAAAAAATATTACCACGTTATTGGTACACAAAAGACCGACACGATAAAAGTAGAGGATTGTTCAGAAAAATTTCATGTATACGGAGTGGAATGGAATAATGACAGCGTCAAAGTATCTGTGGATGCAAAAGAATATTTCAAATTTGCCAATGAACACAGCGGCTACGATGCATGGCCATTCGACAATAAAATGCATTTGTTAATGAATATTGCTGTTGGTGGCAACTGGGGTGGACAAAAAGGCGTTGATGAAAATATATGGCCGCAAAAAATGGAAATTGATTATGTTCGGGTTTACCAATGAATAGTTAATGGTTAATAGTTAATTGAAACACGATTAACGATTACACAATTAACCAATAACCACGATAATAAGAATGTACCTAAATAAAATAAACAATCATGAGAAAGTTAATCTTCCTTCTGCTCCTCGTTTCTTCTGCAAAATTATTTGCACAAGATGGTTATAAAACCCCACCCAAAGAGATCATGGATCTTATATTGGTAAAACCAACGCCAAATGTAAGTCTTGATGATAAAGCGGAATGGATGTTATTCAGTCAAAGCAATAGCTACCCATCAATAGAAGAATTAGCGCAACCCGAGCTAAGAATAGCGGGCCTGCGCATTAATCCAAATAATTTTGCGCCGAGCAGGCAAACTTTCATCAATGATCTATGGTTTAAAAACCTTTCGTCCAATAAAGAATTTAAAATAGCTGGTCTTCCATCTCCATTAATGGCAAGTAACATTAGTTGGAGTCCTAATGATAAAAAAATCGCTTTTACACATACAACATCCACACGTGTGGATCTTTATGTTATTGATGTAACCACCCAAAAGGCAATGAAAGTCAATAAGCAGCCTTTGAATACAATTTCCGGGAGTTATCAATGGATCGATGACAATACATTATTATATCGCACCATCGTAAAACCGGTTACTGCAGCACCGCCAAAATCTGCAGTACCTAAAGGGCCAACTGTACAGGAAAATTATGGCAAAGCATCTCCACGCCCTACTTTCCAGGACATGATCAAAAATCCTTACGATGAACAGCTATTTGAATTTTACGGCACCACACAATTAGTAAGAAATGTGAATGGCGCAGAAACAAAAATTGGCTCGCCTGCTATTTACACAAGCATCAACGTTTCACCTGATAAAAAATACATGATGCTTCGTACAATTAAAAAACCATTTTCATATCTCGTACCAGCTTTTGGTTTTCCTTCTACTGTTGTGATCACAGACATGAATGGCAAGCAAATAAAAATGCTCGCCGATCTTCCATCGGCAGAAACGGCGCCAAGTGGCAATGATAATGTGCAGAATGTTGCAAGAGGTTTTGAATGGAGAGATGATGAAGCAGCAACTGTGGTTTGGTGCATGCCCCTTGATAGTGGATTAATTAAATCGAAAGTAGATTATCATGACGCTGTACTTGCACTTAGTTCACCATTCAGTGGTCAGCCAAAAGAACTTTTTAAAACACAAATGCGCTATCGCGGTACCGGTTGGGGAAATGCTACGATCGCATTGGTAAATGAAGGCCTAACCGGTAAACAGCTTACACGAATGAATCGCTACAATCCTTCAACAGGTCAAATGGACAAACTGATCGAAAGAAATTCAACTGATAATTATGCCAA
>DASTZB010000620.1:0-24249 GCA_035764525.1 Chitinophagaceae bacterium
CAGGTTTTGACCGCTTAAATAGAATCTTGCATTAGTGATCTTTACTTTATCAAGAAGATTTTTTGGAATATTATATCCAAGAGTGAGTGAACGAAGTTTTATAAAGTCGCCTTTGAATGTATTTATATCAAGCGGGAATGAAGAACCATTGGAAATATTGTCTCCAAAAACAGTTCTTGGATATAGAGCTTTGTCGCCTGATTTTGTCCAACGCTGCAAAATGTCTTTATCATTATTCCAGTAACGCTGATCATGCAAACCAGCATTAGTTCCATAATAAACATAGAAACCAAGCTGATAAGTGAAGAGGGCATTGAGCTCAAAGCCTTTGTATCGGAAAGTATTATCGAAGCCGCCGAGATATCTCGGATCAGAATTCTTGTAAATCTGTGCATCTTGCAAGCCTACAGAAGGTGCATTGGTACCATCTTCGTATTTATAGCGCTCTGCAGCAGTAGCGGCTCCTAAGTTGAAGTAAACTTTTTTGCCTGCAGCATTTATAAATATGCGGCGACCTGTTGCATCATCAACTCCTCCTGTGCGGGTTACATATATCATACCTAGGCTGTAACCAGGCTTAGTAATGCTTACTGACTCACTTGTAGCTGCACCGGCGGGTGATGTTGTGATGATCTGCGTCAAACCGGGAGCTAAGGAAGTAACCATGTTTTTATTATAGGCAATATTGAAAGAAGCATTCCAGCTAAAATCTTTTTTATTAAAAATAGTAGCATTGACAACGAACTCAAGGCCCTTGTTATACATAGTTCCCACGTTTTGATTAATGCTATTAGGCAAACCAGCAGAAGGTGGCTGTTGTACCGCAAGGATAAGTCCATCAATATCGTTATTATAGTAGGTTGCTTCAAAAGTGACCTTATCCTTCAGGATACCAAAGTTGACGCCTATATCAGTCTTTGTACTTGTTTCCCAGGTGAGATCAGGGTTACCTGCATTAGAGAAAACAAGAGTAGGATTGGTTCCATAAAGACCACCAGCATAAGTTGAAAGTGTACCATAATTGCTAAGACCGCCAATGTTACCAACTTTACCATAGGATCCTCTTAGCTTAAATGAACTGAATATGTTATCCAGGTTCGCAGCTTCCCAGAAATTTTCTTTGGTGATCTCCCATGCGGCAGATGCTCCCCAGAAAGTACCATATTTATTATTGAGACCAAGTTGTGAAGCTCCATCTCTGCGCACATTACCACTCAGAAAATATTTTCCTTTGAAATTATACTGGAGTCGTCCAAAATATGATAACAGGTAATTCTCTCCAATAGACATACCAGAAGTACCAATGTTAGCCCAGCCTCCCTGAATATTTGTATAGAATGCATCTGATGCAGTTGAACGGTTAAGACCGTAACCTAATACTTGAGAATACTGTTGTTCTCCACCGCCCAGTAAGCTTATATTATGATTTGTAAAGAGAGTTTTGTCTAACTGGATCGTGTTTGTCCATACCCATCTTTTGTTTTGAGAGTAAGTACTGGTAGCAGAACCTCCAACGCTATTAGCTACAAATCCTTCACCTGTTTTACCGCTGGCAAATGATTCATTATTTACAAACAAATAGTCAATTCCATATGCTGTTTTCAATGTCACCCACTTTAATGGCTTTACCTGGAGGTAAAAATTTCCTTGAATGTGGTTGCCTTCGCTGTTTTGCCTGTTAAGATCCAGCGATGCCACAGGGTTGTAAAATCCTACTTGGGCAGTTTTATTATTCATGACACCGAGAAGACCGCTGGAGTTAATATTATAGGAGCCATCAGCAAGATAGGGTCCTACGTTAGGAGAATTCACCAGCACTACACGACCAAGGCCAGCAGTAGCAAAAGCCTCTCCAGGCAATGATCCTGAACTTGCAGCAGCAAGATTCTTTTCGTTTGAGTAAGCGATCTTACCGCCCAACGTGATGATCTTGCCAGCTTTCTGATCAATATTAGCAAGAACGTTTATGCGTCGAAAATCATTTTTCTGGACAATACCTTCCTGCGAAGTATAGCCCATTGAAAAATAATAATTGGTCGCTTCATTAGCCCCGGAAACATTTATGTTATTATTATGTGAGAACCCGGTCCTGTAAACATAATCATACCAGCGGGTGTCTATAATTTTGCCGTCCGCACCCGTTGTAGTAGCAAAATAGTTGGAAGTAGCATTATAAGTACCTGCATTTTTCAATCCATCATTTTTTGTATCAGTATATTCTTGCGCATTCAACAATTCAGGTAAGCGTTGAACTTTGGTCCAACCTACCCATGCGTCATAACTGATCCTTGCTTTGCCTTGTTTTCCTTTTTTGGTTGTAATAAATACAACTCCATTGGCAGCACGGCTTCCGTATATCGCTGTGGAAGCAGCATCCTTTGCAATATCTATGCTTTCGATATCGCTGGGGTTAATGCTTGCAAGAGCATTGCCGGCGGCAGAAGTACCACTAGCATCGCCAGTAAATGTGGGTATACCATCTACCACGATCAAAGGATAAGAGCTAAGAGAGATTGAATTTGTACCCCTGATCCTGATCACAGGAGGGTTATTCAAAACACCATTAGGAATGGTGACCTGAACACCAGCTGCTCTTCCGCCCAAAGCTTGTTCAAAGCTTTGAATTGGCTTGTTTCCAATTGCACCACCCTTCACTGATGCAATATTTCCTGTTACTTCTTTTCTTTTTTGAGTTCCGTAGCCTGTAACCACAACTTCGGAAAGCGTTTTGTCTTCCGCTTTTAAACTCACATCTATTGCTGTCTGAGTGCCAATCTGTCTTTCTTCAGTGCCCATATCTACCGAAGAAAAAATCAACGCCTTGGCATTGGCAGGAACGGTGAGAGAGTAAGTACCATCGGGCTTAGATGTAGTACCAGTAGTGGTACCTTTTACAATAACTGAGACATTGGGAACCGCATGGCCTTTGTCATCAGTTATCTTTCCGGTGATTGTGCGTTGTGCCAGCGTGATAATACTGAGCAGCACAAAGCCGGACAAGAGTAATAGTTGTTTCCTCATGTGCATGTGTTTTAGTGATGAAATAATGATATACGATTGAAATTTTTCAGTCGCCTTAAAAAACCTTTCGGATAAATTAAAATTGAATTAATGGTTGCTACGTGAAATCCGTCCTAAGTCAAAAGACACGAACAGTTGCTCTTTTGCTGCACAAAAATAGGGGGTTCGGTTATTTCTTTTTGCGGATAAATGTAATTAGTAATGATGGTAATAATACAAGGTTGGTGATAGTGGCAGTAATAAGAGTTAGCGATGTAAGCCAGCCAAGCGATTGCGTACCACCGAACCCGCTGAAACAGAAAATGATAAACCCGGCAATAAGGACAAGTGACGTATAGATAATGCTGATGCCGGTACTGTGAATTGTCTGGATCACGGTATGTTTCATATCATAATTATGGCGGGGCAGTTCTTGCTTATAGTTTATTAGAAATCTGATCGTGACATCAATGGCGATACCAAGTGCAACACTGAAAATTAAAACGGTTGAAGGTTTTATCCTTACACCAAGCCATCCCATTACGCCGGCTGTGATCACCAATGGAATGATATTCGGGATCAATGAACATACTAAGATCCTGAAAGATCGAAACAGGTACATCATGCAAACAGCAATTAATATAAATGCCCACATGATACTTTCTTTTAAACCATTAATGATAAAATTGCTTCCTTCAAGAAAGGTAACACTGGCGCCGGTTAGCTGCACATGAAAATTCGTTGTATCAAAAATTAAATCTGCTTTTCGTTGGATAGAATCAAGTATCTGGGGCAAACGATAACTGCCCACGTCACGCATACTTACGCTTATTCTTGCTTCTTGTTTATTACTGTCAATAAATGAAGACACCAGTTTGCCAAAAGAGTTTTGTTTATTATCTGAATCAGGTTTGAAATCAAGATAAGATTTTAGCGGGACCATATCGAACTCAGTGGGAGCAGAATAACTTGCTGTATCGCCTTCATAAAAAGCTTGCTTGGCAAATTTTAATCCTTCAGTGATATTAAGCGGCCTGCCTATCTCAGGCATTGCTGCTAAAAACTGAGAAAGTGAATCGATCTTTAAAAGAGTAGAAAGAGACCGGGTAACACCTCTTTTCTTTTTTGTATCAATGACAATTTCAAGTGGCATTACCCCTTTAAAATTTCTTTCAAAAAATTTAAGGTCGGTATATATCTTATCTGTTTTTGGAAGGTCATCTACTATATAACCATTGCTTTCTAATCTTAATATTCCAAGTACAGCAACAACTACAATGGCAATAGTTATTGTATAAATGAATTTTCTGTGATTAAGCGACCAGCGTTCCAATCTATCAAGCCAGCGTATAAGCCGTGGGCTTTCAAGATATTTTGTATGCCGGCTTTTTGGCGGAGGAAGAAAGCTTAATACTGAAGGAATAAGTATAAGTGAAATAAAAAACAATAACATGATATTGACTCCTGCCACAGCGCCAAACTCTTTCAATACCTGACTGCGGGTTAAAAAGAATACAGCAAAACCAATGGCGGCAGAGATGTTGCAAAAAAGTGTAACAATGCCCATGCGGTCCACCATTTTTACAAGGGCTTTCGATTTATCGCCTGTTTCATTATACGAAACATGAAACTTATTCAAAAAATAAATACAGTTGGGAATGCCAATTACTACTACTAGCGGTGGAATAAGCGCTGTTAACAAAGTTATTTTATAACCCATCAAAACCATCATGCCCAAACTCCAAACCACTCCAATACCCACGACTACGATAGATAGCAACATGCTGCTAAATGAGCGGAAAAAAAGTAACAAGATAATTGCAGAAAGAACAACAGACATGACAAGGAACCACTGCATTTCATCAGCAATTCTTTTTGCTAAAACAGTTCGAATAAGCGGCAAGCCGCTCAAGTGTGTTTCTAAAGAATTTTTTTTGCTGAATTCATCGGTTAAAGATGTTATCTGGGCCACTGTTTTTTCTCTTGCTTTTGAAGCGAGTATCCCTTTATTAATATGCACGCCCAACAACCATGCATTTGAATCAGGATTATATAACAAGCCACGATAAAAAGGAAGATTATAAAAAACGTTTTTAGAACTATCGATCTCAGCTTGCGAAAGTGGCTTATCCTCGAATATAGTTTGGGGTCCGAGTTTTTCTGTCGCTGAATCTTTTATAAGATTAACCGCCGTCGTTATTGAAATGACATCTTCTACACCAGTTACTTTTTTAATGTCTTTTACCAGTTGTGTATAATCATTAAAGATTTTTTCTTCAAAAAGCTTGTCGGTTTGTATACCTATGACAAGCATGTTCCCATCCTCGCCAAATTTTTTTCGGAATTCCTGGTAAGCCTTATACTTGGGGTGATCAGTAGGTATGGCGTTGGCAAATTCATAGCTTAACTGAAGCTCTTTTGCTTTATAAGCCATAAAGGCTGTGGCTCCCAACAAAAGAACTAATAATGGTATCCTGTATTTAAGTATGAATCGGCCTAGACTATTCCACATAAATTGTTCGTTAATGTCAAAAACTGCGCAAAGAAACAGAAAAATGACTGAACCGCCCGTTTAGCTATAACATCGATTTAGATTAAGAGTGATATTTTTGGAAAGTGAGTATACGCAAATCCATATTTACATTATATAGTTTATTTACTTTCATTTCCAAGAGCATTTCCCAGGACTCAGTTCCGCCGATCGGTCAATGGAGAGATCATTTGCCTTATCATTCTGCCATTGATGTTACAGCAGGAAATAATAAAGTTTTTTGTGCCACACTCTATAGTGTTTTTAGTATTGATCTATCTGAAAATTCTGTTACACGAATGAGCCGGGTAAATGGATTGCATGAAACCGGTGTATCGGCAATTAGTTATAATGGAATAAGCGATAAATTATTAATCGGTTATCGCAACAGCAATATTGATATCGTTTATCGCAATGATATTTTTAATGTACCTGATATCAAGCTTGATAATATTGTAGGTAATAAAACTATTTACAATGTTTTTTCTTCAGCAAAATATTTTTACCTCTCCACCGGGCTAGGAGTGATTGCTATTGATGCAGATAAATATGAAGTGAAAGATTCATGGTTTATTGGTAATAATGGTGGGCAAGTAAAAGTAAACGGCTTTACTGCTGATAACTCTTTTTTTTATGCAGCAACAGATGAAGGGTTAAAAATTACTTCTGTTAATACGGTTGACCCAGCCAATTATTTGAACTGGCAAAATATCAGCGGTGCAAATGGATTACCTGCGGGGGCCTGTAATAATGTTATTAATGCACAGGGTAAAATTTTTGCTTTAAAAAGCGATTCTGTGTTTGCCCTAAATGGACTTAACTGGAATTTATTTTTCACCGAAGCTGCATGGAGAATTCAAAATATCAATTCTTCCTCTGGAAAAATAATTGTTTGCCAAAGAAAGAATGATGGCAGCGCTAAAGTCACTTCATTAAATACGGACGGGACTATGGCTCGTACTATTCAGCAACCGGGATTGATCGCTCAGCCAATGAAAACAATATTGGTAAATAATGATTATTGGGTTGCTGATAGTATCGGTGGGCTAACAAAGTTCATGTCGGTTGGTTTTGAGAACTACAATCTAAATTCTCCACAATCTATTGCTACCGGAGAAGTCGTCTTCGTAAATAATACATTTTATGCAACAGCTGGTAGCGTAAATGAGAATTGGCAAAGACAAAATAATAAGAATGGTATTTATAAATTTTCAGAAGGGCAATGGACAAATTACAATAACAAACAATTTGTTCAACTTGATTCATTGCCTGACCTGATCTCTGTTGCAATTGATCCACGGGATGAAACGATTTGGAGTGGTTCTTATGGAGGAGGTTTGCTTCACGTAAAAACCGGAAATAGTTTTGAAATTTTTAAGCAGAATTCTCCGATAGGACAAACAACTTTTGATCCCGGCAGTTACAGGGTGTCTGGTCTTGCATTTGATAAAGAAAATAATTTATGGATATCTAACTATGGAGCTGCGCAAAATATAGTTGTCAGAAAAAACGATGGCAGCTGGAAAACATTTGCTCCGCCGTTTGCTTTGAATGAAAATGCCGCATCACAAATAATAGTTGATGATGAAGGTCAGATATGGATCGTTTCTCCCAAAGGAAATGGATTGATCGTTTTTAATGATAACAAAACGATCGATAATGTTGCTGATGATAAATGGAAATTGTATAGAAGCGGCGCTGGTATTGGAAATTTACCAACGAATAATGTGTTGGGCATCGCAAAAGACAAAAGTGGTTTTATATGGATTGGTACAAGTGATGGGATCGCTGTGATTCAATGTCCGCAAAATGTTTTTTCATCACAGGGTTGTGATGCTGTGTGGCCTGTTGTCACAGAAGGCGGATTCAATCAATATCTTTTTAAAGGCGAAGAAGTAAGAAGCATTGCTGTTGATGGTGCTGATAGAAAATGGGTAGCAACAAAAAATGGCGCATGGCTCATAAGCGCAGAAGGTGATAAAGTGATCTATCGTTTTACTGAAACAAATAGTTCTTTATTAAGTAACGATATAAAACGAATTGCAATTGATGGAACAACGGGAGAGATATTTTTTGCTACTGCAAATGGTATTTGTTCTTTCAGAAGTACGGCAACAGAAGGTGGTGAAACGAATAGCAATGTATTGGTGTTCCCGAATCCTGTGCCGCCGGGTTATGGCGGTACTATTGCAATTCGTGGGTTGGCGAACAATGCAATTGTAAAAATTACAGAAATGGATGGAAGATTGGTTTATCAGACAAGAGCATTGGGCGGACAAGCAATATGGGATGGAAAAGATTATAATGGGAGAAGGATCTCCAGTGGAATTTATCTTGTTTTAGTAAGTGATGATGGGAGAAAAGAAAATCTTGCAACGAAGATTGTTTTCATTAGTAAATAATGCCGGCACAATTACATAAAACAAAAGGGATCGTTTTGCGAACTGTAAAATATGGGGAAACGAGTTTGATCGTCACCATGTTTACTGAGCTTTTTGGTTTGCAATCCTATTTGGTAAATGGTGTAAGAACATCTACAAAAAAAGGGAGCGGCAAAGCAAATCTTTTCCAGCCAACAGCGATTCTCGACCTGGTGGTTTATCATAATGAATTAAGACATTTGAATCGAATCAAAGAATTCAGATGGTCTTATTTGTACCAGCATATTTTTTCCGATGTACCAAAGAACGCAGTGGCTTTATTTATGATCGAATTGCTTACAAAATGTTTGAAACAACCTGAAGCTAATCCTGAATTGTTTGAATTTATCGAAGATGCATTTATTCATTTGGATGAAAGTAAAGATGCAGTAATGGCAAACTTTCCTTTGTACTTTGCTTTACACTTACCAGTGTTCTTTGGTTTCAGAATAAGTGATCATTATTCAAACGAAAACTCAATACTTGATCTGCAGGAAGGCACTTTTGTTTCAGAACGCCCGGATCATTTTCATTTCCTGGAAGGCAAGCAAGCAGAAGTAACATGTGAATTATTAAAGATCATGCAACCGGAGGAGTTGGAACAAATAAAACTCAATCATGATTTTCGCAGGCAACTGTTATTTGCTTATGAGATCTATTATGCATTACATATACAGGAGTTTGGGACGATGAAAACATTGCCTGTGTTGAGGGAGGTGTTAGGCTAAATATTGAAAGTTATTATAAGCGGTATATGATCGCTATGTTTACACCAATCGCTAAACTTGCCAACTTCCACATAAGATAGTTTTTTAATAAAATCATTTGATGCAAAACAATAATCGATATGATATGACTTGTTTTCGTGTCTGTACATGAATAAAGTATTATGTTTTTCTTTTCCTTGCATTTGATCAAAAAACTTGTGATAGGTACTGTGAATTCCTTTGTTTGCTAAGAACTCAACTACTGTTGAATGGTTTCCTTCCCTTCGTGGCTTATCCCAAATCGTATTGCTGTTAAAATCACCAACAAGCATTGTTTTTTTATTTTTTAGTAAATCAGAATAAAAATTTATCGCTTTCCAAATCTGCCCGATATACTGGTAGTCTTTATCCTGTGGATTATTTGCCCAGATGGCTAAAAGTATAAATTCTTTCTTTTTGTTTTTTACAAGGAGAGGTAGAATAATGCGAAAATCGGGATTATGGACATCGCTTAACTGAAATCTATAGTTGCTATATGAAAATATACCGAGGCCTTTATTTGGATTAGTTCCAAACCAAAATATATCATTTGGTGCTGGAACGCCGGGTTCAAATTTTAATTTATCAGGATGCTCACATTCGGGAATTATAGCAATGTCTGGTTTGTGTACGATGATCAAATTTGCTTTTTTTCTGAAAGCCATATTGCAATTCCACGTAATGATTTTCATAAGCCGAGATACACTAAAGTAATTTTTTTGATGTTTCAAAGTTTGGGTCAACTATTACTAACCCTGGTTTCTTACCTTTTTCAAAACTTCCCAATTCATTATCCCATTGCAGAGCTCTTGCACCGTTAATTGTTGCCCATTGTAAAATTGTTTCAAGAGATAATGATGGGAAATTGTTTTTTATGGATTGTATTTCTTTTGCAATGCTCAATTGCCAGTTGCTGCTATAGCTATCGGTTCCCAAAACAATTGGGCAATTATGCTCCATCAACATTTCAATAGGCGGAAGTTTGTTCTCGATATAAAGATTTGCATTTACACAAAGACACCAAACAAGTTTTAATTCATTTGTATCAGCATATTCTTTTGCGAATACCACATCTTCTTCAGGCATGAATGTGTTGTGAATTAGAAAAATGGTTTGCCCATTATTGAAATGTGGCAAAACTGACCTGATGCTACTTAATCCTGTAACAGGAAACGGAGATTGATTAATTCCAAAAATCTTAAACAGCTTCAAATAATCGCCGTTGCCAGTTTTGTATAAAACATCTTCTGCTGGATGTTCCTGGTTATGTATCGAAATGATCTGATCTTTGGTTAGCTCATTTATCAGTTTAAAAGTTTTTGGGCTGATTGAGTACGGGGCATGGGGCACTAATGATGTTCTATGGACCATGGACCATGGACCATGGTCGGTTTCAAATTGATTTGCTACTTTTTTAAAATGTTGAATATTTTCATCTGCCTTTTCATCAGTAAAGCCAAGTACTTCTACAAAATTTTGCCAGCGGATCTTACTTTTGCTTTTTACTTCAACCGTATCAGCCGTGTTTCCAATATCACCAACGGCGACGATACCGTTATCATACATTTCCTTTTCAGCTTTTATCATTTCATGATGGATAACTTCACGGTGAAAATCTCTCTTGGTTACAACGGAACATAAAAATTCGATCAAACCAGTATGCGGTGGAATTACATTTTTTAAATGACTGAGTTCAAGATGACAATGGCAATTGATCAAACCGGGAGAAAGGATGCCACTGAGGGTTTGAACATCACCACCGGCTTCTGAAATAGAAACAATTTCCTGTACTTTACCGGTTTCATCAGTAATCAGAACTTTATCATTACCATGAAGATGATAACCATCAAACAACTGATCTGCTTTGAACTTTCTGAATGCCATGCGTTGAATTCTTTTAACTTTGCTGCCCTTAAATGATCAATAGAATTGTTTCAGCTGAAGAGTGCGACGCAACAGAATTTGAATAGAATTGCCCCAGCTGGAACCATAAAAATAAAACTTTCAAATGTTAGACAGGTTAGAAGCCATAAAAGCAAGATTTGATCAATTGGGTGTTGCACTCACCAACCCAGAGATCGTAGGCAACAACAAACGATTTGCTGAAACGAGTAAAGAATATCGAAGTCTTGAAAAAATAGTGATTGCATACGAAGGATATAAAAAAGTGCTTGAAGACCTCACGATGTATAGAGAGGCGCTGAATGGAGCCGATGAAGAATTGCGGGAGCTTTCGAAGGAAGAATTGCCGGCATTGGAAGAAAGAAAAGAAAAGATGGAATCTTCCATAAGACAAATGCTGATTCCCAAAGATCCGCAGGATGAAAAGAATGCAATCATAGAGATCCGCGCAGGCACAGGTGGAGATGAGGCGAGTTTATTTGCAGGCGATCTTTTGCGTATGTATATGCGGTATTGCGAACGTCGCGGGTGGAGGACAGCTATTCTGAGCGAAAGTGAAGGAACTGTTGGCGGCTATAAAGAAGTGCAGCTTGAAGTGATCGGTGAGGATGTGTATGGCACATTGAAATTTGAAAGTGGTGTACATCGTGTTCAACGGGTACCTGATACTGAAGGTTCGGGAAGAGTTCATACGTCAGCAGCTACAGTGGCAGTGATGCCGGAAGCCGAAGAAGTAGATTTTGAATTAAACCCTGCAGATGTAAAAATGGAAACTGCCAGGAGCGGTGGTGCTGGCGGTCAGAACGTAAACAAAGTGGAAACAAAAGTGATGCTGACACATATTCCAACAGGTACCGTTGTTGTTTGCCAGACAGAAAGAAGCCAGCTTGGCAATAGAGAAAAAGCGATGGGTATGCTTCGAACAAGGCTTTATGAAGAACAAGTGAGGAAACAAGAAGAAGAGATTTCACGCCATAGAAAAAGCCTGGTGAGTACTGGTGATCGTAGCGCCAAGATCAGGACCTATAATTATCCGCAGGGCCGGGTTACAGATCATCGGATAAACCTTACTTCATACAATTTGCCTGCAGTTATGAATGGCGATATAAATGAATTTATTGAAGCTTTACAGTTTGCTGAAAATTCGGAGAAGCTTGCAAAGCAGAATTAATTCAAAATTTTTAAAGACGCCGGATGAATCAGGATGGAGATGCGATACTGATTTGCAAGACCTTACTAAAATGGTATCCGGAGCCATAATCTTTGAGAATGTAAATGAGCTGTTTAACTAAGAGAATTATTCTGATTCTTTGACATTCCTTTAACAGGAACGCCTTTTTATTGGCGTCAAACTAATAGAATCGCTTCGGAATAAAATAAAGTGCCTTTTGTCAGACCGACGTCAGATTTATTGTGTAAAAGGTTACAAATTACATTCGTTCGCAGTAAAATAAAAGGTGCTTTCGGACGTTTAAAAAACTGAGGTTCTTTGATTTGAAAATGGGAGAAATTGAAGTTATTCTTAGCAGATTTCCCATGTGAAAAGTGATATTACCGAGGAAAAGACCTTTAATAGTTCATTAACAACAAGCATCAAAATATTGGCAGTAAATTTGCGTTATAGATAAAAGTTCTTCACAAATAAAGCAGTCAATTTTCTCATAAGCAGTTAGTTTTGGTTGCGACCCCTGTTTCTACAGGGGTCTATTTTTTTATATACCCTTTACAGTCAAATCCATTAAAAAGTAACCATTTTCAATCAATGTATTGGATGTCACTTCCAGCATTTCAAACTAATTTAAGATTTTAAAAATCGCTGGTGCTGATGTAGAATGTATCTCGGGATCAGCCTGGCGTTCAAACTGAAACCTTGATTCTGTACCAAATTGCGCTTCCCTCAATTTGGACTCAAAAATATCTTTCGGGGAAATAGTTAGTTCAAAATCTTTTCCAATTATAGCTAAGCTATACATCAGTAACAAAATAACTCTGAGCCTTCATACTATTAAGCCATTTGCTGGACGTCGATCCATAAAACAATAATTAATGCGGGCAGGAATCCAACTATTACTTTCCATGGTAAACCCTTTTTCAGCTTTTTACAAATCGTTTAACGGAGAAAGAATATCCTATAAAGCAGCCAATTCCATCTGCAATTATGTCGATTAGATCAAATGAACGATTTAGAATAAAATACTCCTGTACCAGCTCCATGAGGATGCCATAAATAAAACCAACTATCATTATTTGAAAGAAGATCTTACGGGTATTAGCCTGAATACTTTTTTTAGAAGAATAAGCTTTGCTCCATAGAATAACCAGTATCATGAATAAAAAGACATGGATCCATTTGTCAAGCCATATTTTATTGTCCCATTTGAACTTTGGAAGCTCTGTTCCGGGAATACAAAGCAAAGTAGTAATGATCAACAACCAAATGACAGCAAGAAGTACTGTTGGGACATTTTTTTTCAATGCGATTTTTTCCCGAATATAAATAAAAGGGGCCCTAAATGAGGGCCCCTGTCATTAACCAACTATAGAACCAACTCTTAATGATTCATTGTTAAAGCTTACTATAAATACGAAAAAAAGAAAGCGTTGGTTTGACAGGATCATAAATTGCTCATCACATAGATCTTTTCAAGATTTGGAGCAGGATTGCCATCTTTCTTTTCCAGGGTAATGGCAAAAGCTTGCGCAGCCTGGGCATTGGTCATTTTATAAACCTGCAATGGCTTTTGCGATAATTGAAGCATTCCAAGATCGATTGTTTGTAATTGATTATTGGTTTTGAGAAGAGCCCATAACTGGTATTGTTCATCAGAAGCAGGCTTTGGAAGATTATTTACAAGTAGATAAACATCATGAGAAGTAGTATCCCAATAAACAGTTGCAAATGATTTGGGTGAATTGGCCGTACCATTAAGCCCTACCATTTTCATCCCTTCTTTCTGAATATGATTGGCCTCAGCAATTATTTGTGCAATACTATCCTGGGAAGTTTTGAGGCTGTTTTGGAGCGCTGCATTAGTATCTTTCAATGATTCATTTTCGTTTTTCAAATTCATATTCCACCAAATACTTCCCACTAATAAAATTATACTTGCTGCAGCCACAAATCTTGCCCAATTGAATTTTCCTGAAGTTGCTGTTTGAATAGGAATTACTGGGGCAGTTTTATTTTCATCAAAGATCTTTGAAGAGATCTTTTGTTTCAGATCAGCAGGTGGAGCAATAGAATTTTCCGTGACTTGTTTTTCCAAAGCCAATTCAAAAGCAGTTCTTGCTGCTCTCAATTCAGGATAGGTTTCGCAGTATTGTTCAAACTCAAACCTTTCTTGTGCCGCCAGTAATCCAAGCACATAGCTTTCAACAATTCCACTTGATATGTATTCTTTAATATTCACTTTTTTATCAGATCATTTTTCTTAATTGACTAATTGCTGTTCTTATTCTTGTTTTCACAGTACCCAATGGGATACCAAGCATTTTCGCAATTTCTTCGTGAGTAAATCCCTGGAAATACGAAAGATCGATAAGCTTTCGATGTTCTTCATTCAAAGTCGTTAAGACCCTTTTCAGTCCTACATCATTTACATTTGGATTTGCACTCATTGCCATTCCACTACTTACATTTTCTGCAATCGGCTGAATTCTTTGATTATCCCTGTATCCTTTTGATCTCACTTTATCGATAGCAGCATTGCGGGCAATATTCAGCATCCATGTAAAGAGCCTGCCTTTCGTGGCATCATAGCTATTAATTTTTCTCCAAATATTGACAAAGACGTCCTGCATCACATCGCTTGCTGTGTTTTTATCAGTGACTATCTGGCTAATGATTGTGTAAATGGCTCCTGAGTAATTGTCGTATAGATAATTGAATGCGTCGTTACTTTGCTCATTCAGCAAAACAACGAGTTCCTGCTCGCTATATTTGGTTTTAGGTTCCAAAAGTTGGTGAAAAGGTAAACAAAAAAGCATCCCCATTAAAGAGATACACTATGTACGAAATTTTTTTTCTGCCAGTTTTAAGCCACTTGTGCGTCGTAGGTTGCCGCGTCCATTAACGCTTCTACATCGGCCGGGTTATTTACAGTCATTTTTATCATCCAGCCCTCACCGTAAGGATCGCTGTTCACTGATTCGGGAGAGTTTGCCAGGGCAGCATTGAGTTCAGTGATCGTTCCATCAACCGGCAAAAAAAGGTCGGAAACTGTTTTTACTGCTTCTACTGTTCCAAATATTTCACCGGCTTTTAATGATTTTCCAACCGTTTCGACTTCTACATATACAATATCACCAAGTTCTCTTTGCGCATAATCAGTGATGCCAATGGTTGCCACATTGCCATCCAGCTTTATCCATTCGTGATCCTTTGTATACCGAAGATTTGCGGGAAAATTCATTGTTGAAAATTTTGAGTTGCAAAGATTATGAAATCAGGCCGAATAAGTATAAAATGTAAATAAAGAATTTTGATACCAGCTTTAGTTCTTCGCTTGAGCATCCGTTGCGACGCTCCATTCATCTTCCTGCTTACTATTCATCTTTTTTCTCACCGATTTCACAGATTTACATAGAAATTTAATCTGTGAAAATCCGTGTCATCCGTGAGAAACTATTTGCGTTTTCTTTTGATCAACTTCATTTTAATTATTCTTACATCTTGTAAAGGCCGATCCCGATCCTGCGCCTTACTTGTTTGAACTGCAGCTATTTTATCAATAATATCCAATCCTTTTACCACTTCTCCATAAATGGTATAACCCTGATCAAGATGCGGCGTACCACCGATCGTTTTATAAACTGCTCTTTGTTCAGCAGGAATTTTTTTGCCATTTAACCTGAATGTTTCTACTGAATCGAGTCCCGCATCGGTAAAAACTTTTCCCTGCACTATATAAAATTGGCTGCCACTGCTTGCCTTTGTTGGGTTTGCATTGTCACCCATTCTTGCAGCAGCTAACGCTCCTTTCTTATGAAATAAAGTTTTCCTGAACTCTGCTGGTACAGTATAACCCGGACCTCCATCTCCCAATGGCTTGCCAGCAGCGGCTCTTTTACTGTTCGGATCACCGCCTTGTATCATAAAATCTTTTATCACCCTGTGAAATAAAATGCTATCGTAATAGCCAACCTTTACCAGCTTTAAAAAGTTATCACGATGCAAAGGAGTAGAATCAGATAAACGAATAATAATATCACCCATCGTCGTCTGCATCAGCACATCCCTTTTCCTGTCTTTCTTTTTTATCGTCGAATCTTTTTGTGCAATACATGCTATCACTAAAAAAAGATTGATACCTAGAATAAAGAACTTTTTCATTTTCCTAATAATCATTTTTTAAATCTTAAAAATCATGGTTCTCAAAATAAAGTAAAATATGATCTTTCATAAAATTCTCCTGTTCTATGGCTGAAAGCGGCGGCAAAGATTTCAGTTGACGAAAATGCGGCCAGCCATCAATATCTTTTCCTTCCAGTTCGTAATAGCCGCTTTGCGCAAAAAGACTGCAGATGGCTATATGCATCAGGTCCTGCTTTTGCTCTTTGGTAAATTTTTCTTTTACCTGGCCAAACTCCTGGACACCGATAAGAAAAAGAATCGTTTCCATATCGGGTTTTTTACCAAACCTTTCAACAAGTTTTGCTTCCAATGCCCACCATCTTGTTTGCAAATCATCTTTTGCCAGCATGGTCGCAAAGATAGCAGCCTTAAATTTGCCAAAAACTGAATAAATGGATTTTACAAAAGACGGGTTTACCATCAGTACTGAAAAAGAAAAACTGGATATCGATCTTATTCAGTCATTCCTTAACCGTACTTATTGGGCCGAAGGAATATCAAAAGAAATTATCAGGAGATCAATTGACGGGTCATTATGTTTTGGCGTATTTGAAAATGATAAGCAGGTCGGTTTTGCAAGAATGATCACAGATAAAGCAACCTTCGCATACCTCGCAGATGTTTTTATTATTGAAGGGTACCGGGGTCGCGGATTAAGCAAATGGCTGATGGAGGTTATCATGTCACATCCTGATTTGCAGGGTTTACGTCGTATGATACTTGCAACAAAAGATGCTCATGGATTGTATAAACAATTTGGATTTACTCCATTGATCAATGTTGAACGCTGGATGCACATTCTTGATCCGGATGTATACAAACGTTAATCAATTTATTTTTTCAACTACGACTGCAGAGCCATAGGCCAGCACTTCTGTTACTCCACCCATTACCTCGTTAGCATCATATCGCATACTGATGATCGCATTTGCTCCCTTATCAGAAGCTTGTTGTAGCATTAGTTGAAATGCATCCTCTCTTGTTTTTTCACAGAGCTCCTGGTAAATGGAAATGTTTCCGCCAAAAAGTGTTTGAAATCCACCCGCTATATTACCAAGTATACTTCGCGAACGAACAGTAATACCCCGCACGATTCCCAAATTTTTTATGATCCTGTAACCGCTCAATTCGATATTGGTTGTAACCATAGTTGGGTCAATCATATAGCATATTTTCATAAATGTACATTGATTGTCTCATAGTCAACAATTACCTTTGCGCAAATTGAAAATTGATGTTGCAGGTAGCTTTTATAAGAAATAATAAAGAAGAAGTTAAGCAAAGATTAGCTGTCAAAAATTTTGCCGAAGTAGATCTTGTTGATGAAATTCTTTCAAGGGATGAAGAAAGAAAAAAATTACAGCTGGAATTTGACAGCACACAGGCAAAAGTAAACAGTACATCCAAAGAAATCGGGCAATTAATGGCCAAAGGACAAAAAGAAGAAGCTGAAAATAAAAAACAGGATGTTGCTACACTTAAATTATCACTTCAACCAATTTCTGATAAGCTTGCTATTGTTGAAAAAGAATTACAAGATCTATTAGTGAAGCTTCCAAACGTCCCATCAGATAAAGTTCCTCCGGGAAAGACACCGGCTGATAATATTGTAGTAAGAGCTGGGGGTATCGAGCCTAAACTTTCTGCAAATGCATTGCCCCATTGGGACCTGATAAAAAAATATGATATCGTGGATTTTGAAACCGGTGCTAAAATTACTGGTAGTGGATTTCCATTGTACAAAGGTAAAGGCGCAAAACTGCAAAGAGCATTGATACAATACTTTCTTGACTTCAATACAGCTGCCGGTTACACAGAATATTTGCCGCCATTTATGGTAAACGAAGCCACAGCTTATGGAACGGGTCAGTTGCCGGATAAAGAAGGACAGATGTATTATATGCAGGCTGATAATTTTTACATGATCCCAACTTCAGAAGTGCCGATAACAAATATTTATCGTGATGAAATAGTGAAAGAAGAAAGCCTGCCAATAAAGATGACAGCTTATTCTCCATGTTTCAGAAGGGAAGCCGGAAGTTTTGGGAAAGATGTTCGCGGATTGAATCGTGTTCATCAATTTGAAAAAGTGGAGATCGTGCAACTGGTGCATCCTGAAAAAAGCTATGATGTGCTGGAAGAAATGGTGAATCATGTTGAAAAACTATTAAATACGCTCGGACTTCCTTATCGTATTTTAAAACTTTGTGGTGGCGACATGAGTTTTGCATCTGCGCTTACTTATGATTTCGAAGTTTATAGCGCTGCACAACAAAAATGGCTGGAAGTAAGTTCTGTTACCAATTTTGAAACTTTTCAAACGAACAGAATGAAAATTCGTTTCAAGGATAGCAATGGAAAAATGCAGTTGGTACATTCATTAAATGGGAGCTCCCTTGCATTACCGCGTATTGTTGCTTGTTTACTGGAAAATAATCAAACTGCAGACGGAATAAAAATACCTTTAGCCCTGCGACCTTATTTTGGCGCAGAATCTATTTGATTGATGGACGCTTACTCCGGCAAATATTATATTCAGGGCGGCGTAGAGCAAACCGCAACTATTCTTTTTTTGAAAGATAGACTCAGCATTGGGTTAAGAGATGAGCATGGCAATCCAAGAATTGTTTACTGGCCATACGATCAAATTATCCGCGATAATTTTTGGAAACGAGGACAATCCCTTGCCCGATGTGGCACTTATCCTGTTCAAACAATTGAAGTGAATGAAAAGGAATTTGCTGATAAACTGGAATTAGCCATTAAGGACGGAGAAAGATCATGGTTGGGCCGGTTCATGAATAAGAATCAATGGAGAATGATCAGGATGCTTGTAGTGTTTATGGTAATACTGGTATCTGCGTATATCTGGTTGGTGCCTTTTCTTGCAGAAAGATTAGCAAAACGGGTTCCTATCTCTTATGAAGAACGCTTGGGTGATGGCATTTACACGGCCATAAAACCTGGATTTAATATCGATGCAGAAAAAACAGCCTATATCAATGATTTTTTCAGAGAACTGAATATCGATTCAAAATATAATATCCGCATAACGGTTGTTAATGAAAATATTGCCAATGCTTTTGCAATGCCCGGTGGTAATATTATTGTCTATGACAAAATAATCGCCGGCATGAATGGCTATGAAGAGCTTGCAGCATTATTATCACATGAGTTTACACATGTAAATGAAAGACATACTACACGTTCCCTATTCAGGCAACAGGCATCCTCACTTTTTATATCAATTATTTTTGGTGATGTCGGCACTATCGGTAATGTGATCGTCGGTAGCGCTGATGACCTAAAGGGATTAAGTTATTCCCGGAAGCTGGAGAAAGATGCGGATATAAGCGGGATAAAAATTTTAAGTGAAAGAAAAATTGATTGCAATGGATTTATTCACTTATTTGAATTGTTAGAAAAAGAAATAGTACAAAACGGTGGTGAGCCCACAGAGTGGATCAGCAGTCACCCTGACATCGAAAAAAGAATTGCATATACAAAATCAAATGCGTTATTTAATCAAAATGGAGTGGAAATAAATGAAACGTTGACGACCTTATTTATGAAAATTAAAACAAGCAATTAAAATTTACTTCACATTTTCTTTGGATAATTTTATGTGAAAGGAGACGGAAATATTTTTTCGTGTCCTTTTTGTTTTTCATTTTAGCAAAACAAAACTTTTGCTTATGAAAAAGATGTTTACACTTTTCTCTGCTATTTTATTTGTCCTTATTTCAAATGCCCAGTTAAATAAAGGAACTATTTTGTTAGGGGGTGATCTATCTGCAAGTACTTACAAATTAGAAGAAGGTACAAGTGAATATAACTCGAAGGGCTTTGGCATTTCCCCTGTTTTTGCTGTGGCGGTTAAAGACAATAAATTTTTTGGTGGCTCTTTATCGTATACTTATTATGAAAATAATCAACCGTCGTCTTATATAAATTCTGAAGGGAATTCTTATGGGGCTTCGGTATTTTACAGGTATTATAAACCTGTCTTAAACAAGATATATGCGTTTGTACAGGTAGGTATTCCCTTCAATTACAACAAAAATGAGGTTACACAAAGCCAGACTTATTATTTCACTGAGAAAAATTTTTCTGTTGGACTGAATGTTACCCCAGGAATTTCATTGGCAGTATCAAAAAAAGTTTTTCTTGAAGCCGGGTTAAATAATGTTGCTTCTTTAAGCTATCAACATACAACAACAACCGGATATAATTCGGGAAATGCTATCGATAGGAGCTCGAGCGGTTTCGGTTTTTCAAGCAGTCTTGGCACCTTTTCTTATAACCTTTATTTCGGGTTCAGATTTTTTATTCCCAAAAATTCAGGATAGTTGCTTTACTCTTTTGTTTTTTCCTAATACCATAGAGGTGATCAATTAAACAGCAGATGACCTGATAACCGGAAATTCATGATGTTTGACAACCAATTTTAGAATAATATCATCTCCAAAATAGCGTTACTGGTTGTATATACAGATAAACGGTTTAAACTTTGCAGATTAATCATTGTCATAAACAAAATCTCTTTAATGTCCCTGGCTAATCAAATCAAAAATCAGCACCTGATGTGGCGAGCTGGTTTTGGACCCGCCGTCGAACAACTGGCGGATCTTCCTGATATTTCTGCTAAACAATTGTATAAAGCTTTGCAAAAAGTTTCTTCTAAAAAGCCTGAGTATATCGATGTGGCGGATGACTTTCTTAAAGGCTTGTGGGCCGGTATTGATGAAGTGGGCCGGCAGGAAAAGATAAAAGATATGAAAGAGGAGGATAGAAAAAAGATCCAGCAAAAGCAACGTGAAAGTGTACGCAGTCTTAATCTAAACTGGTTAAATGTTTTTATAAATACTGATGCTCAATTAAGAGAAAAGATGGCCTTTTTTTGGCATGGTCATTTTGCTTGTCGTAATCTTAATGTTTTTTACCAACAAGGTTTATTGGATGTAATTCGACGCAACGCTTTGGGAAGTTTTCGGGACATGCTCCATGAAGTTTCCAAATCGGCGGCGATGCTTAATTTTTTAAACAACCAGCAAAACCGAAAAGACCATCCGAACGAAAACTTTGCAAGAGAAGTGATGGAATTATTTACACTGGGTCGTGGTAATTATACAGAAAATGATATTAAAGAAGCGGCCCGTGCATTTACCGGCTGGAGTTCCGATCTGAAAGGGCAATTTGTTTTTCGTCGTTTTCAACACGATTTCGGAAGTAAAACAGTATTAGGTAAAACAGGAAATTATGACGGCGATGAAGTGCTGGACATTTTATTATCACAAAAACAAACTTCCAAATTCATCACACAAAAGGTCTATAAATTTTTTGTAAACGACACTACTGATGGGGAGAAAGTGAACTGGCTTGCCGATCGTTTTTATCAGAGCACATATGACATAGGCAAGTTGATGGAAGATATTTTTACAAGCGATTGGTTTTACAACGAAAAAAATATTGGCTGTAAAATAAAATCACCAATAGAATTAATGGCAGGCATACAGCGGATGCTTCCAATGAAATTAGAAAATGAAGAAGCAATGACTTTTTTACAAAGAGCATTGGGACAAATGTTATTTTACCCACCAAATGTTGCCGGCTGGCCGGGCGGTAAAACATGGATCGATAGCAGCAGTTTGATGCTTCGTATGCGAATTCCTCAATTGATAAATGATGTTGATGAACTAAATGTAAAAGTAAAAGATGATGATGACCAGATGATGGGGAGAAAAACTCCGGAAGATGGAATGAAGCCAATGGGTTACGGTAAACGATCTGTTATCAGGGCTACTATCGATTGGAAAGAATATATAAAACATTTTGAAAAAGTGCAGAAGGATCAGCTGATCGGTTCATTAGCATCGAATTTATTACAAACAAAAAGCAGTGTTAGCAATGAATTAATAAAACAAGATGCCGATGCTGGCAGCAAAGAAAGTTTTATCAAAACAGCAACATTGCAATTGATGAGTACACCGGAATACCAGTTGTGTTAAACAGATAGCCATTGGCTGTTAGCTAATAGCTAATAGCTTACGGCTAACAGCTAAAAGCTTTTTATATGGTTATTAAAAGAAGAGAATTCCTCCAGGTCGGCTCCCTAGCCACCGCCTCATTGATGGTGCCGAAATTTTTAAAGGCATTTGAATCAAAGAACATAGTTCCAGCCGGGAATAAAGTATTAGTGATACTACAAATGAGTGGTGGTAATGATGGATTGAATACCGTTATTCCTTATCGAAATGATATTTATTATAAGTCAAGACCGAGATTAGGAATTGAAAAATCAAAGATATTATCGTTGAGTGATGAAGCTGGTTTGCATCCTGCACTAACAGGGTTTAAAGAATTATATGACGATGGTAGCCTTGGTATCATGAATAGTGTTGGTTATCCCAATCCTGATCGTTCACATTTCCGTAGTATGGACATTTGGCATACCGGAAGTGAAAGCAAAGAGTACTGGACAACAGGTTGGTTGGGCCGTTATCTTGATGCGCAGTGTAAAGGATGTGATAAACCAACTTATGCATTGGAGCTGGATGATACTTTAAGTCTCGCAATGAAAGGAGAAGAGGCAAAAGCAATTGCGATGAAAGATCCGAAACGTTTATTTGGAACAGCCAATCAGCGTTTCTTTAAAGATGTGATGCAGCAACACAAGGATGAACCGGGTGAACAGCCAGTAGATTATTTATATAAAACATTGTCAGAAACAGTTTCTTCTGCTGATTATATTTTTGAAAAAAGTAAATTTCATCCATCAAAAGCAGATTATCCAAAAACAGAGCTGGGTCAGAATCTTAAGACAATTTCATCGCTAATCTTCTCTGATATCAATACAAAAGTTTATTATGTTTCGCATGGAAGCTTTGATACACATGTCAATCAGCAAATGCAGCAGCAGCGTTTATTTACTGAAATGAATGATGCTGTGAGATCATTTACAAAAGACCTGAAAGAAAATGGACGCTTCAACGATGTATTACTCATGACGTTCTCAGAATTTGGAAGAAGAGTTTCACAAAATGCAAGTGGTGGTACTGATCATGGCACTGCGAACAATATGTTTTTAATTGGCGGTGGTGTTAAAGAAAAAGGATTGATCAATGCAATGCCTGATCTTTCTGATCTTGATGAGGGCGATCTGAAATATAAAGTCGATTTTAAAAATGTATATGCAACCGTTTTGAAGAATTGGTTGGCAGCAGATGATATGGCGATCCTGAAAAAGAAATATGATTATTTGAAGTTTGTTTAAAACTAACCAGGTTTCTTCATCCATTTTTTTAGTATCGGCGACATAAGAAATAACAAAACTCCGCAAGCAGCAGCCACGAGTGCAATTTTTCCAAAAATACCCGTGTATATAGGTAAACTTTCAGCAGGTGATAATTTTGTTCCGGTATCAGTAGGTATTGCCATCCATGAACCAATCAACCCGGCAAGATATTGACCATAAGAACTTGCCAGGAACCACATGCCCATCATTAACCCTACCATTTTTGCAGGAGATAATTTTGTGATAGCTGATAAACCTATTGGCGAAAGACAAAGTTCACCTGTGACCATAAAAAAATATCCTAGCGCAAAAAAGAAAAGACTTACAATCCCGTCATTTGCAAATTTTGCAGCAATCACATATATATAAAATCCAAGGCCTAACTGTATAATTCCTAATGCAAATTTTATAACTGAGTCAGGTTCTTTATTTTTTTTCGATAGCGAAATCCACAACCACACAAAAAAAGGAGTGAGTAAAACGACAAAAATCGGCGTGATCGAATTATTGACTGCTGCTGATGATAATTGAATGCCAAAAAAATTCATGTTCACATTTCTTTCGGCAAAGAGGTTGAGTGAGCCACCGCCTTGTTCATAAAATGCCCAGAAAAGCGACGAGAATATGATCAGCACCATTGCCACCATTAATTTCAAAAAAACTTCTTTGCCCAGCTTGCTCCCCGCATAAATAACATAAATAAGTGCAACGATTCCGAAAGGGTTAATGATATAAGAATAAACTTTATAATAATTAAGAATAAGAATGAATAGGGGAATTGCAAGAATACTTAATATATAAACAAGCAGTTCATTTGAAACGCCGACGCTGCTTTTTGCTTTCAGTTTTTCTTCTGAAGGGGGTAGCCCAATTGGCCCAAGTATATGTTGTTTAAAATAAAAAGTAATCAAGCCAACTATCATAAATACACCAGCCAATCCAAAACCAAGATGCCAGTTAACCTTTTGTCCTATCCATCCGCATAATAATCCGCCAAGTGTAGC
>DASTZB010000621.1:0-8117 GCA_035764525.1 Chitinophagaceae bacterium
GGGACAAATTCAAAATCCCGAAATAATTGCTGCGGGAAACAAGCTGATTATCCCTGCATGGTTTAATAATGCTACTGGCATCATAAGCAATAATATCTACGTGTATGATCGTGTTACTCAAAACTGGACCACTATCCAAGCCAGCCATGCGAGAATTGGCGCAGTAACCATAGCTACTGGTGACAAAGTGTTCTTTGCCGGAGGAATGGATGGATGGGATGATAACTATTCGGCAACTTCGGGAGTTGATATTTATGATATAACAACAAATACCTGGTCTGTTTCAAATTTGAGTGAGGCGAGAGGTTACTGCAGTGCTGTAGTTTCGGGAAATAGAATATTTTTTGCTGGTGGACTAAAGAACAACAATATATTATCAAACAAAGTTGATATCTATAACCTTGAAACGAATACCTGGTCTTCGGCGCTTCTGCCCGGTGGTGCAAGAGTAGTTGGAGCTGCAGTAACTGCACAAAACAAAGTTCTTTTCTGCGGTGGATATACTGCTTATGAAAATCCAACGGGTTTTGGATACGTTCTCATCTCATCAACGACCATGATCGACATTTATGACAACAACACTGGTCAATGGTCGATCAGCACAATGCAGGTTAATAAAGGCAGTTTTGCAGCCATCAGCGTCAATGAAAAAGTTTATCTCGCAGGAGGTGTGGTAAACAATGCTGGCACCTTCCTTGTTGAAGAACTGAATGTGAACGCAATGAACAGTTCCAACTCATGTCTCCATCAGCCCATGATTGGTGGTGGCGCAGTAATAAAAAACGATAAGATAATCTTTCTTGCAAACTCGACAATTTCAGGAATTTCAGTAAACAAGTTTGATATCTATAATACGCAGACCGGTGTGTGGTCGGTCGGTGTATTGCCACCCGATCTGATACCAACAAACAGTTACACACCAATAGCAATTGGATCAGCGAACAACGAGATCTATACAATTATTGGTACAAAGCTGTACAAAATGAATTTGTAAATCTTGCAGATGAGGATATAAAAATTGCTTTATAAAGGCTGTTCAATGCAGATTGTTTTCTACCAATTATATCATTTAACAATAAAGCTTGCCTGCATTATCTTTGCCGCTATGGAAAAATTTTTCAAAGACCTTTTTACAAATCAATCTTATGATGAAAAGAATTTCTTCCTGATCGCTGGACCTTGTGTGGTAGAAAGTGAGGAATTGATAATGGAAGTGGCTGACAAAGTTTATTCGATCTGTAAAAATCTTGGCATTCCTTATATCTTCAAAGCATCTTATAGAAAAGCAAACCGCACAAGCGGATCTTCATTTACAGGACTTGGTGATGATCTTGCATTGGGGATGATCAATCGTGTAAAGAAAAAATTCCTACTTCCTGCTACAACTGATATTCATGCAAAAGAAGAAGCAGTATTAGCTGCGCAGCATGTTGATATTTTACAAATACCCGCTTTTTTATGTCGCCAAACAGATCTGTTGGAATCTGCAGCAAGAACAGGAAAGATCGTAAATGTAAAGAAAGGTCAGTTTGTAAGTGGGGAAGCTATGAAGTTCGCAGTTGATAAAATTAGAAAAGCAGGAAACGATAAAATTATTCTTACCGAAAGAGGAACTACGTTCGGTTACCAGGATCTTGTAGTTGATTATAGAAACATACCTATAATGAGGTCACACGGTGTGCCGGTTGTAATGGATTGCACACATAGTTTGCAACAACCAAATCAAGCAGCAGGAATCACTGGTGGCAATCCACAAATGATAGAGACAATTGCCAAGGCCGCTATTGCAACCGGTGCCGATGGTTTATTTATCGAAACACATCCCAATCCTTCAGTAGCAAAAAGCGATGGTGCCAATATGCTTAAACTTGATCTGCTTGCTCCACTATTGGAGAAATTAATAAAAGTAAAAAAAGCGGTTAATTAAAAAATAAAGCCATCCCTTTTGGAGATGGCTTTTTTAGTTTCATAGATCAATCTATTGATGAAGGAAAGTAGTATCGATTGTTTTTACTGTGTTGAATTGAATGCTAATCCCAGTTCTTAATGAGTCTTTGTAAGTAATGTTTGAAGGTTTATAATAAAAGTCATACGCACCAGTCGGCAAACCCTTGAATAGATAGCCCCCTGTCGCATCAGTATAAGTACATGCAATTGTATCTACACCTTGCACGGCACATACTTTACTTTGGAAATCTTTAGGCATCACAACACCTTTGACACTTCCGCCTACCGCATTAAGAACTGTCCTGATCGTAGGTTTCAAAAGATATTTAGCATTCCCTGTTTTTACAATTGATTTTGATACATCGAAATCAAGAAGGATAGTATAAAGAATTCCATCCTGGACATCCATTTGGATATTTAATTTCAAACCACTTTGCTGGGCACTGGGAGTTTCAAGTTTTATTAGCGCTGTTGTTCCCTGCACCTTTACATAGTTTTCAGTACCTAAGACTAATCTTAGCTGATGAATACGGCCAGAAGGAATATTTGCATCAGCAAGTAAGGTGTCATCATCATTAACAAGTTTTAACAGGTCGTATACACCTGCATGTACCCCTTGTAAGCTCTGCCAGCCGCCTGATGTATCGTTGGTAACATTTATCTGTACGTCTTTTACATCAATATAAACAGCCTCATAGTCACCAGGGTCGTCAGTTAAATAAACCTGAAGCCTGGCATTTCCTTCACTGTTATTAGATTTTTTACAAGAGTTGAGTACTGTAATAGCAATCAAGGGTAGAATTAATGCAGAGATCCTTAAATAAGTTTTCATAATTTTTAGTTTTTTTACGGTACGCCAATAAAATCAATATTAGTGCCAAAATAAAAAGACCCTCCGGGTCTTTCATTCGGCAACCGGGTATGACAAGGTAAAATAGTGAAAGGTTTAATCTTAACTATAAAAAAATCATTGTTAACATTCATCGATCGAATTCATATAAGTAGTATTACGAATCATAACAAGAAACCCGACACAGCTGTCGGGTTCCTTATCTTTTTAATTCGTAAGTGAATTATGCATCGCTTAGCAAAACTTCGATTTTAAATTCAACTAATTTTTTATTTTTTCATGAATGTTCTGCTAAGTATTCTAACTCGATCAGACCAGATTAAATTATATATACCCGAAGGCAGAATTTTTAAATCAAACTGGCTTTCTTTAGTATTTCTTACGGGCATGAATACTTTAACAGTTCTTCCGGCTATATCTACAACCCTGATTTGAGCATTCTTGTTTGAAGAAGGATGTTTAATGACAGCAATATCAATGGTTGGGTTTGGAAATATTCTTAATTCAATTGAATTATTATTTGATGGGCCGTTTATTCCTGTAACTGTATTAAATGTAAAGCCAGCTATTGATGCCGCGCCGCCCGGAGTAGTTACACTTACATTACCCGATGCGCCGGTTCCTACTACTGCAGTGATAGTTGTTGCTGAATTAGCCGTAAAGGAAGACGCCGCAACGCCACCAAAATTTACAGCTGTTGTTCCCGTAAAATTATTTCCTGTTATTGTTATTGATGTCCCTGTTCCTCCACTTGACGGCGTGAACGAAGTTATTGTTGGTGGAGGAATAAAAGTAAAGCCTGCTATTGATGCGGTGCCACCCGGCGTAGTTATAGTTATATTGCCTGATGCTCCTGCTCCTACTACCGCAGTTATACTTGTTGATGAATTAACAGTAAAGGATGTTGCAGCTATCCCTCCAAAACTAACTGATGTTGCTCCTGTGAAATTTGTTCCGATTATGGTTATGGCTGCGCCTGTTGCAGCGCTTGTCGGTGTAAAGGAAGTAATTTTTGTCAATGAAATAAACTCGAAACCGGCACGTGAGGCAACGCCGATCGGAGTGATTACTGCAACACTGCCAGACGCCCCGATTCCGACTACAGCAGTAATGATTGTGTCTGACACAACAGTAAATGAACCGGCTGCATAACCTCCGAAATTAACTAAAGTAGCACCGGTAAAATGAATTCCTCTAATTGTTATGGTGTCTCCACTTGTGCCGGTACCAGGTGTAAAAGAGGCAATTGATGGTGATAAGGCAGGACCAATATTATTCCTGTAGATTGAAAGAATATGATCATTAACACCAGCTACACCAAAATCAGGTTTCCCATCCACATCAAGGTCGCCTATAGAAACACTTACTGGAGTTAATAGAGAAATAGGATAATCGAATTTAGGACTGAAAGTAATTGTACCCGATGCACTGTTATTTTTTAATATAGAAATGGATAAAGAAATAATATTATCAATTACAAGGTCAGGTTTTCCATCACCATCCATATCGCCTATAGAAAAACTATATGGATTATTACCCGTTGCAAGATTTACTTTATTTGCGAAAGAAATTGACCCTGCGCTGCTTGTGTTTCTCAATATGGATAAAGTGCTGTCCATATGACTTGCGATGATCAAATCCGGTTTTCCGTCACCGTCTAAATCACCCGATCCGATTTGACCCAACGCCCGTGCAACGGTATAATTTAAAGGAGCTGCAAACGAAATCGATCCATAATTACTTGTATTTCTATAAACTGAAATGTTGTCAATAAAATTGGACACAGCAATATCCTGTTTACCGTCGCTGTCAAAATCACCAACAGTAATACTTTGAGGTTCTTCACCGGTTGCATAAATAATCGGCTCGCTAAATGATATGACTTGTGCATACGTCGTATTTCTATAAATTAACAACTTATTGTTAACTTCATTCGCTACGGCTAAATCAACCTTACCATCACCATCAAAATCCATCACTGAAATTCTTTCATGAGAATTTCCGCCAGTAGCAAACATTCCTGCCGTTTCAAAAGAAATCACTCCAGGCGAACTTGTATTCCTGAAAAAGAAAAATTTTGTGGCGTTATCTGCGGATAATATCAAATCGGGCTTACCATCTCCATCCAGATCACCTGATGAAACGCTCACATTAAGTGTATATAACGTAGATGTTGTGTAATCAGTTTTCGGAGTGAACGATATATTCCCAATGCTGCCGGTATTTCTGTGAACAGAAAGTGCGCCGACGGTTGGAACAGCCAAGTCTGGCTTCCCATCTCCATCAAAATCCGTAATACAGAAATTATACGGATTGGCGCCTGTTTGAATTTCTATCTTCGGATCAAATGAATTTGATGTAAAACCGGAATCATTTCCCGGAAAGGTGATATTAAAAGCATTGTTTGCATACGCAACCACTTTGTTTGTGATAACTGTTATGGGTTTAAAACTAGCACCAATAGGAACAGTTATAGATAATGAAGCAGCTCCGGCAGCTGTAACCGGGGCGCTTACATCACCCAAATACACTTTGTTATCAGCAATTATGTTGCTAAAATTCATTCCGGTGATGTTCACGGTTGTTCCGATCGGTCCTGATAATGGTGAGACTGAATTTATTTTGATTCCATTGTAAAAACCTGGAAGCAGAGAATATCCGTAAGGTGTGGTCACTTTTATACTTCCTCCTGTTGCGGATCCAACAACTGTGGTTATCACAGTCGGAGATACTACAACAAATGAAGTTGCCGGAATTTCTCCAAAAAATACGGAGGTTGTTCCCGTGAAGTTTGATCCTGTAATTGTCACTGATGCTCCTGCTGCAGCATTCGATGGTGAAAAAGAACTGATGACAGGCGGAGGCACATAAATAAATCCAGTTTTGGTTGCTGTTCCTCCTGCAGTAATCACAGAAACACTACCGCTTGCGCCAGCTCCGACAACTGCAGTAATTGAATTTGCTGAATCAACAATAAATGACGAAGCAGGCGATCCCCCAAAATTGACGGCTGTTGCCCCGATAAAATTTGAACCAGTTATTTTAATAATGAATCCCGTTCCTGCTGTGGCTGGTGTGAAAGCATTGATCACGGGTTGCGGAACATATGTGAATCCGCCATGTATAACCGTTCCGACAGGAGTTGTAATCGAAATGTTGCCAGTTGCGCCAGCGCCGACTACGGCTGTAATAAGAGTTGGCGATACCACAGTGAAAGACGCAGCAGGCGTTCCGCCAAAACTTACTGCCGTCGCTCCCGAAAATCCTGACCCGATAATGGTTACGGTTGAGTCTGTGCCGGTAGCAGCTGGTGAAAAAGAATAAATGTTTAGGGACGAAACTGTATTTCTTAAAACGTCAATCGAATTTGATGGATAATTCGTTGTAGCAATATCAGGTTTCCCGTCTCCGTCAAAGTCACTGGCGGCTATTGCAAATGGGCTGGCGTCAACTGTGTAATTTACTTTTGCATCAAAAGACAATTGCCCACTTACACTAGTATTTCTCAATATCGAAAAACTAGTTGCAGTGCTATTTGTCGCACACAGATCTGGCTTCCCATCGCCATCAATATCAGATACTGAAACTGCGTAACATATTGTTGTTATCGAAAAAAAAGCTGCAGGCCCAAAAGAAAAGAAACCGCCTGATGTAGTATTTCGCAGAACAGAGATAATCGAATTATTTGCGCTTGTTGCTATGATATCAGATTTCCCGTCACCATCGATATCTCCAATCGACAACCAGATAGGATACGGACTATTATAATCTGTTTTTGCTGCAAAGGAAAAAGAACCGGGAGTGCTGGTGTTTCTGAAAACAGAAACTTTATTGGTATTTCCGTTTGCAAGAACCAGATCAGGTTTTGCATCGCCGTCTAGATCTGAAACAGCCAGACTTTGGATGTCGAAACCTGCTGGAAAATCTGTTTTGGCAGCAAAAGACAAAATCCCGGATGTACTTATATTTCTAAAAACAGAGAAACTGGAGGAAGTACTGTTTGCTGTTATCAAGTCAGGTTTTCCATCTTTATCAACGTCAACAATTTCAACAGCCAAAGGGCCGATACCAGTAGTTAAGTCAGTGCCAGAAGCAAAAGAAATATTGCCCAGGCTACTGGTATTGCGGTATAGTGAAATGGTATTAGAACTATCATTAGCCACTGCTATATCGGGTTTGCCATCTCCATCAAGATCACCTGATGTTATATCTAAAGGAAAGCTACCTGTTGGATAAGAATTTCCAGTAGTAAATGAAATATTTGCGCCAGTGCTATTGTTTTCAAAAACTGATATACTGCGTGAAAACGCATTGATATTCGCCATATCAATCTTACCGTCCCCATCAAAATCTGAAAGAACAATAGCGGCAGGCAGATTTCCGGAAGTATAATCTGTCTTAGGACCCATAGAATTGGATGAAAGTGCAAGACCGCCACCCGCAAAAGTTACTATGAAAGGCATATTGGAATAAGCCGTAAGATTGTTTGTAGTGACTGTTATGGGTTGATATGTTGCCCCGGCAGGAACTGTTACTGTAAGTTGGGTTGTGGTAGCTCCAATTATGTTGGCCTTGACAGCGCCAAAAAAGACGATATTATTTGCAGCGGTAGCACTAAAGTTGTTGCCGGTAATTGTTACAATTGTGCCCACCGACCCGGAAGTCGGAGAAAAAGAACTGATAGTTGGCTGCGCAAATACATTGAAAGAAAAAAGAAATGAAATAAAATAAAGCAAACTTTTTTTTGCAAAAACTTTTTTGAATGAGTTTATCAGACAGGGGTAGAATTTTTTGATTTGGATAGTTTTAGGTTAATAAAAATAGAAAATAACGTTAATTGGCCTGCATTTTCCAAGGAATATTTTTCATAAATACAAACTATTCTTTATTACCGGTGAATAATGACCGATCTCTATTTTTTCATAAATGCTCTGCTAAGTATTTTAATTCCATCTGACCATACTAAATTATATAGTCCTGAAGGCAGAATTTTTAAATCAAACTGGCTTTGTGTAGTATTTCTTACAGGCATCAATACTTTAACAGTTCTTCCGGCTATATCTACAACCCTTATTTGAGCATTCTTGTTTGAGGAAGGATGTTTAATGATAGCAATATCAATGGTTGGGTTTGGAAATATTCTTAACTCAATTGAATTATTATTTGAAGGCCCGTTTATCCCTGTAACTGTATTAAATGTAAAGCCAGCTATTGACACTGTACCACCTGGAGTTGTTATAGTTATGTTACCCGATGCGCCGGTTCCTACAACTGCAGTGATAATTGTTGCTGAATTAACCGTAAATGAAGAAGCCGCAAC
>DASTZB010000622.1:0-2909 GCA_035764525.1 Chitinophagaceae bacterium
TATAATTTTATTAGCGGCATTATACTCATCGATCTCTCTTGCAATTTGAGCTCTATCTCTTCCATTTGCAAACGGTGTAACTCCCCAATCAGGGATTGATAAGACGATCACATGATCAGCTTTGCCGCCAGCAAATTGTATAGCCTGCTTTAATAGATTGTCAAACTCTGACTTATAAGTATCAACAGGCCGGCCACGATACTGATTGTTTACACCGATCAATAAAGTAACGGCGTCATAAGGTGGAGTAAAGCTGCGATTATTAATACTGTTTTGAAGTTCATCAGTTGTCCAGCCTGTGGTTGCTACAATCTCCGGCGATTTGAATTTGTATCCCAACTGTGTCAATAATTGAACAGTTTGGTTAGGAAAATTTTCCGAGGCCAAAACGCTTTGACCAATCGTATAAGAATCTCCTAAGGCAAGAATGGAATGGGCCATATTCGTTTGGTTGGTCATTTGTACGGGATAGCTCGCTTTTTTTGCGCAACTGAAAATAAGGATTACATGGAAACTGCAAAAGGTAATAATGAAGTTTTTCATTTTCATGCAATAAAATTAACGACATAAAAGCAGGGCTGGATTTATTGTCTAACTTTAAGAAGAACTAAATAATATTTGAATGAAATGGATAACGAGAGAGAGACCGAAGATTGACCGCATTGCCTGCCCCTGGCTTATTAAAAATTTTATAGATAAAGATGCTGAGTTTATCTATGTGCCTGCTGATAAGGTAAAAGAACAAGCCAAAAAATTAAACGCAACTCCCTTTGATGTTCCCGATGTAGAGTTTTCTCATCATGATGATAAATGCACTTTTGATTACATTCTTGAAAAATATAAAATTAAAGACTCCGCTTTACACACATTGGCCGTAATAGTAAGAGGAGCCGACACGGACAGGCATGATATAGCAAACCAGGCGTCAGGTCTTTGGGCTATTTCGGCTGGTTTGGCGTACAATGTAAAAGATGATCACGAATTGTTGGTTAAAGGAATGATGATTTATGATGCCTTGTATAGCTGGGCTAAGCATTTACAAAATGAAAAGCATACGCAAAACCCCGTTGATCATTTATTCATTGATGTCTTCAACAAGTTCATAAAACAAAAAGCGGCGAAAAACAAAACTCCCAATTGGGTAAAGGAACTGAAAGAAATAATACAAGATCAGATTGATACTAATTTGAGCTTAACTAACATTTCAAAGAGCCTTGACATTAACCCATCTTATTTATCCCGTGAATTTTCCAAACACTTCAATAACCTTTCCTTTGGTGAATATATAAGAAACCTGAGGATCGAGAAGGCCATTGAATTAATGAAGACATGCAGGTATTCACTAACAGAAATCGCCTATCTCACAGGGTTCTCCGATCAAAGCCATTTCACACGGATCTTTAAAAAACATACCAGTCAGAATCCTTTTGCCTATCGGAAAAAATTGCAAAAAAGTAATCATAGTACAAAAAGTTAATCTTATTCTATTTTGATTTTAAGGGGATTCGTATTCTTGGAAGAATATGGAATTGACGACTTATCTAAAGACTCATTTTAAAGCCCACTTTTCAGATCCAGATCAATTTCCTGTTATTCTGAGCAATCAGGCTTTTAAAAAAGATGCTATTATCACCGATTATGGACAAATAGAAAGAAAAATATATTTTATTAATAACGGGATTGTTCAGTTAACGATGCTCCATGATGGAGAGGAAAAAATCATTGACTTTTTTTTCGAGAACAATTTTGTTTGCGCATATACTTCATTCCTGAATCAGGAACCGTCTGATGTTCGGGTAACAGCCCTGGTCGAGTGTCAGACAGAAGTGATTTTATATAGCGACCTCCAGAAAACATATGATACCTCATTAATTGCAAATAAAATCGGAAGGGTGATGACGGAACAGATTTATATCGTAAAAACCAGGCGTGAGAAAGACTTTCTTACCAAATCTGCCCAGGAAAGATATGCTGATCTGATCGCCTCACGTCCAGATATACTTAGACTAATTCCTGTTCATAAGATCGCCAAATACCTTGGCCTGCATCCCGAGAGTCTCAGCCGCATCCGAAAATCATTTAATCCCCGAAATAGGTTAGGGGATTCCTGAAATAGGTTAGGGAATTACTGACATAGGTTAGGGAAAATTTATTTGCCTTATCTGAATTTCGGTTCTCAGTTCAATTATTTTATTATTTAAAATTCTTGTTATGAGACAGCCTATTAAACTGATGTTTCTTTTTATTTATCTTTTTTCAAATCAGGCTACAGCGCAAACAACTTCCTCAAGAGACTATATCGTTACCATCGGCAATGAAAAAGCGGAAGGTGTAGTTAAACTGTCACCTGGCGAAAAAGGAAAACTCATTTTATTATCCCCGGAAAACAAAAGGAAAGTTTATACTCCTTCCGGAATAAAAAGTTTCAGTATAGACAGTATAAATTATATTTCTTATTGCAATGATTTTTATGAAGAAGTATCCGCAGGACTAAAAGCGACGCTATACAAGAAGATCACTGACTACAGTGGTGAAAAAATTTATAACGGTGTTGAAGTAGTTGGATTTGTAAAAACCATGGACGGAAAACGGGGAGATTTTTATCTTTTGCCTGCGATGACAACTCAATTAGATTTAATAACCAAAAAGAATTTCAGGGATTACTTTAGCAAGCTCTTTAACTCAAATGATAGCTTGATATCCAAAGTTAAGAACGGGAATCTGGGATATAGCCAGATCAAAAAAGCGGTAGAGCTTTATAACGAATGAAATGCACCTCCTAAAGATCAAAAAGTAATTGGGGTACAAAAAGTTATTTCCATTCTATTTTCAAGATTTCCGTGCAAGTACATTGCGCCTTTAATTCACAATGGAGAAGGCAGAAACTTTACTTTTAACCCGCAGGGATG
>DASTZB010000623.1:0-6117 GCA_035764525.1 Chitinophagaceae bacterium
TAATTTATAGCGGAGTGTTTTAAATGGGATCGCCATTTCAATAATAAATTTATCTTCTTCTCTTGTGGCATTGCAATACCATTTATTGTCCCAGTCAATATTATTGTCAACTCCACCCGGACCTGTAAAGATCAACGCTTCTTTTTGAATTCCATAAGGGGTAACAGCAAAATAAAAGCCATTCAGTTTGTCACGAAACGGATCAAGGGTTATAAAAAAATTATCAGAGCTTGAATTAGGATAATCTCTGCGTAAACTTTGAACCGTGTATTTATGTGGTTGATAACAAACCCCGCTTACATAAATAAACTGGTCGTCGAACGTTACTCTTGCAATTGTTTGCATTTCTGCGTGCGAAGTATCGGAAGGATAATTTTGTTTGAAATCGGTGAGGGCAATTGCTGTTTGCCAGTCAGGTTCATCAAGCTTCCCATCAATGATTATTTTACCGGTGGTTTTTTTTATATGCAGGATATACTTTCCATCGTTGGAAAATTCATTTTGCGCAAATAAGAAAAAACTAAGGGATGAAAAAAAAATAATTAACAGTGGCCTCATAAAAGTGACTGCAAGATAAAGAAGCGGGTTTTAAAAATCAGGATTATTCATAACCCCAGGTAAGCGAACCCCAATAACTTTGCCAATCAGCAATAGGATTGTCAAACAGCCTTTCCATTTTTACAGTGCTTATCATCCATTTACCAGAAAGAGAAATTGGAAATACGATCTCGCCATTTGCATCTGGTCTTAATTCAATTATTTTTGTTTCTTTCTTGTTCCTGTGCCAGATCTTGACAAGTGCATTGGTAAGGGGAGAACCTTTATAAAAAATTTTTGCCCGGAACAGCGCTTTGTTTTTTAATTCATAGGGGTTAGCTGAAGGAACGATATCAATAGGCATTGAAGTGTTAATCCCGGATGTTTGATCTTTTACCGCACCAACCTGGAGCAAAGTTTTTGCGCAACGTTGATAGAATTCACGGCCGTTGCAACCCATTTCATCGTTTGTTTCCCTGTATTCAAGTGCATTTAATAATCCATCTTCCACCAGGTATTCATTAAATTTTGATGGCGCTAATTCAATAAATGAATTGTTACTGTTAAAAGCAATAAGATTCGTTCCTTCGTCCAACATAACATATTCGATAGAATCTCCTTCGACATCAGTTATGAATTGAGAAAGATCATCATTTACCCCACCATAATATATTTTCAGTAATCTTATTCTTTCATTATTCCCTTTCCAATTCTCCCCTACAAAATTTTCACCCACTAAAAATCGAATATTTACCTTCTCGCTTCTCTTATAAATAAACTTATTAGGGTTTAACCAAAACTCATGTGCCGATAAAGAAGAGATGAAGGTTAAAAGGAAAATGGCCAGGAGGATTTTCTTAATTGGCATATCAGCAAATTGGCATATTAGCACATCAACACACTACTTTATTATGTCATCGATATTTCTTTCATTCGGCATTTTACCGGTTTCTTCCAGCATCCTCATTTCCTTTGCATCTTTTAAAAATTCAGAAGCAAAAATAAATTCATTGAGGCGCTGGTTCTTACTGAAGATAATTTCTTTGTTAGAGCCTTCCCACTCTTTTTTGCCCTGGTACATATATAAAACATAACTCCCAACCTCCATCACACTGTTCATATCATGGGTATTTACGACAGTGGTAATATTATATTCCAGGGTGATCTCTTTGATCAACTTGTCAATCACCAAAGAAGTTTGCGGATCAAGTCCTGAGTTCGGTTCATCGCAAAAAAGATACTTTGGATTCAAAACAATAGCTCTTGCAATACCCACCCTTTTTTTCATACCACCGCTAAGCTCAGCCGGGAATTTTTTATTGGTATCTTTTAAGTTTACACGATCGAGCACCTCATTTACTCTCTCTAACTTTTTTTTGGTGGGCCATGTCGTAAACATATTTAAAGGAAACATCACATTCTCCTGGACAGTTAGGCTATCAAACAATGCCGAGCCCTGGAAGAGCATACCGATCTGTTTTCGGATCTCTGTCTTTTCGTTCCGGTTCATTTTTGTAAAGCTCTCACCGCTATACAAAATATCACCCTCATCCGGTTCAAACAATCCCACCATACATTTCATCAAAACTGTTTTCCCGCTTCCACTTGTACCAATAATGAGGTTGCATTGACCGGCTTTCATCACAGCGCTTACATCTTCGATGACAACTTTATCACCAAAACTTTTCTTTATGTTTCTTACTTCGATCATTGTTATAATAATAATGCCGCAAGCATATAATCAGCAAATAAGATCATGATGCAACTTATAACCACTGCTTTTGTACTTGCTCTTCCTATTTCCAGGGCACCACCTTTTACATAATAACCAAAGTAAGCAGAGATACTTGAAATAATAAAAGCAAAGGTGTAGGCTTTGTATAAAGCAAATATTACATTGTAGGGGGCAAATGCTTCTAATAGTCCCTGGTCGAATGTCGCAGGAGGAACAATGCCGGTCATTGATCCGGCTAATCTCCCTCCCCAAATTCCCAGTACACCTGCAATTATTACGAGCATTGGAATGACAACTAATGCTGCAACAATTTTTGGAAGAACAAGATAAGTTTTCGAATTGATGCCCATAATTTCCAATGCATCGATTTGCTCACTCACTCTCATGTTTCCCAGTTCGCTGGCAATTTTACTGCCAACTACACCCGCTAATACAATACAAACCAGTGTAGGAGCAAATTCAAGAATAACAGTATCCCTTACTACTTGTGCTATTACTGATAGAGGAATAAGTGGGCTCACAAGCTGATAAGCCGTTTGAACAGTGGAAACCGCACCCATAAAAACTGAAATGATAACAACGATACCCAAAGAACCGATCCCGATCTCTGAGCATTGATGAATAAATTCTTTCCAGTACATTTTCGCATTTTCCGGACGGGAGATCATGCCACTTAGCATCAGCAGGTACTGGCCAATATCTCTGAAAATTGTCATAGCTGCAATATACTCTAAGCAGGCGAAAGATTCAAAGTAGTGACTGGATGAATAATTAACAATTAATAATTAATAATTAAGAATTAAGAATTATCAGGAACTTCCTTTTGAAGAATTTAGTATTGCAGTAAGTATCTTTAGAATTTCTTCGCAATCTTTTAAAAATGAATCAGCAAGTTTTTTATCAATGAATTCTCCTTCCTTTAGAAGCCGTAACCTATATTTTGTTTCTCTTGCTTCTTTATAAGCTATTTGCATCTTATTTATAAAATCTTTCTTTGATGCACCACCAATCGCTTCTTCAACATTGGCGCCAATACCAGTTCCACTATCAAGTATTTGAGAACAAAGGCCGGTGTCAACTTTCTTCTTCCTGAGAAACAAGTATAGTTTTAATATTCTCAAAGCGAAAGCAAAAGACTTATCAAGGATAACATTCTCCGCTTTCATGAATTATTAATTCTTAATTGTTAATTATTAATTCAAATATCTGTGCTTTTTTCCTTTCTGAATCGTTTCCACCATCTTGATTTTTGTACGATCTCTTCTGTCGGCACTTTACTTTTTTGTGCATCGACTACAGCAATCAATGCCATATTGATAATACTGCGTACAGAACTGCCAAGTTGTAAAATATGAACAGGTTTTTTTAATCCCAATAAGATCGGGCCGATAGCATCAGCAGTATCTAGTTCTTTTAAAAGATTATAAGCAACATTACCAGAAGCCAGGTTAGGGAAGATAAGTGTGTTCACGTTTTTATCAACCAATTCACTGAAAGGATAATTTTCTTTCATCAATTCATTATTAAAAGCTACACTTGCCTGCATTTCTCCATCAACAATTAATGAAGGCATTTTTTGCTTTACCAATTTTCTTGCTTCTGCAACCAGTCTTGCTTCTGGCGAATTACTGCTTCCAAAGTTTGAGTAACTAAGCATCGCAATTCTTGGAGTGATATTAAATTGTCGTACTTCTTTTGCTACCATCAGCGTTATGTCTGCAAGTTCCTCCGCGGTCGGATTAAAATTCACCGTTGTATCTGCAAGAAATAAAGGCCCTTTCTTTGTCAACATTAAATACATTCCCGCAATTTTCTTTACACCTTCTTCAGTTCCTATTGTATGTAACGCTGGGCGAATCGTATCAGGATAATTCTTTGCCAAACCTGAGATCATACAATCTGCATCACCGCACTCCACCATCATGCATCCGAAATAATTTCGGTCACGCATCACCTTCTTTGCCTCATACGCATTAAAACCTCTTCTTCCTCTTTTATGAAAAAATATTTCTGCATAAAGGCTTCTTTTTTCTTCTGTCTCGGCACCTCTTGGATCAAGGATCGGCAACCCTTCTATATCAACACCACCTTCAGCGGCGATCAATTTAATTTTTGTTTCGTCGCCCAATAAAATAGGATAACCTACGCCTTCGTCATATACTATCTGCGCAGCTTTCAAAATTTTTAAATTGTCAGCCTCCGCAAATACAATTCGCTTTGGATTTCGTCTCGCTTTATTGCCGATCACACGAAGCACCTGGTTATCTAGTCCAAGCCTTCGATTTAGTTCATTTGCATAAGCATCCCAATCTTCAATCCTATGCTTGGCAACACCACTTTCAATTGCCGCTTTGGCAACCGCCGGAGCTACTGTAGATAGCAAACGTGGATCAATTGGTTTAGGAATTATGTATTCACTGCCAAATAAAAGATTCTTTTCACCATACGCCATATTAACAATATCAGGAACCGGGGATTTTGTCAATTCAGCCAATGCTTTTACGGCCGCTAACTTCATTGCTTCATTGATCTGGTTAGCCCTTACATCCAGGGCACCACGGAAAATATAGGGGAAGCCTAATACATTGTTTACCTGGTTAGGATAATCACTACGGCCTGTCGCCATGATCACATCTTTTCTTGCGCCTGTTGCATCTTCCCAGCTTATTTCAGGATCAGGGTTAGCCATCGCAAACACAATCGGATTTTTTGCCATTGATTTCACCATATCAGCCGTTACACAATTTCCGACACTCAATCCTATAAATACATCAGCATCTTTCATTGCTTCAGCCAATGTCATTTCTTCTTTGGCATTTGCGTATTGCTGTTTCAATTCATCAACATCGGGCCTTCCTTTGTGCAAAACACCTTTACGGTCAAACATGATAAAATTTTCATGTTTTGCACCTAATGATTCATACAAACGGCAACAGGAAATAGCTGCTGCACCTGCGCCGTTCACGACAAACTTTGCTTTTTCAATTTTCTTTTTTTGAATTTCCAGTGCATTCAACAATGCAGCGCCGGAAATGATGGCGGTTCCATGCTGGTCATCATGCATCACAGGAATATGCATCAACTCTTTCAGCTTTCTTTCTATGTAAAAACATTCGGGAGCCTTGATGTCTTCAAGATTGATACCGCCAAAAGTTGGTTCAAGCGACTTAACAATTTCAACAAACTTATCCGGGTCTTTTTCATTGATCTCGATATCAAACACATCAATGTCTGCAAATATTTTAAACAATACACCTTTTCCTTCCATCACTGGTTTACCGGCTTCGGGACCAATATCTCCAAGGCCGAGCACTGCGGTCCCATTACTGATAACAGCAACAAGGTTTCCTTTCGCGGTGTATTTATATACATCTTCCGGGTTGGCGGCAATTTCTTTGCATGGTTCCGCCACACCCGGACTATAAGCCAACGACAGATCTCTCTGCGTCTTTGCTTCCTTGGTTGGGACTACTTCAATTTTTCCTGGTCTTCCTTTTGAGTGATACTCGAGAGCCTGTTGTTTTCGGAGTTCGTTGGGTTGCATAAATAATTTTTATGTTACCGGTTTTAGCTGTCATAGTTTTTATTTGACAAGCTAATTATTACTATTAAACTTTTCTTGCGATGCGCAGCCTGCACAGAGCGAAGCGAAGTGTTCATCTTCCTGTTTTTCATTCTGCACATTAAGAAGCATCACAACATTCACCGGCATTGACAAGCAAAAATGGGAGTGCAATGTACAAAATAATCGAGCTTAACAATATGATATGATTTGTGATGAAATATTTTGATTTAAGATTTGTTTTAGTGACTTTGCGGCATATTTTAAAACCAACTGATGTCTT
>DASTZB010000624.1:0-3924 GCA_035764525.1 Chitinophagaceae bacterium
CTTATCTTGATACAGGCTATCGTATCACATTCTTTGGAGATGAAATTGAGGAGATAGAAAGTTTTGATGTGGTGACAGGAAAAAGGATCACTGTAATGGACAATGCTGCGATCTTTCCGGCTAATCTTTACTTAGCACCGAAAGATATGATCCAGCAGATCCTCTATGAGATACAGGATGAAATGAATGCACAGGTATCTTATTTTAAAAATTCCGGTAAGTATATTGAAGCGCAACGCTTGAGTGAAAGAGTCAATTATGATGTTGAAATGATCCGTGAGCTTGGCTATTGCAATGGCGTAGAAAACTACTCAAGATTTTTTGATAGAAGAAAACCAGGTACAAGACCATTTTGTTTGCTGGATTATTTTCCCAATGATTTTCTATGTGTGATAGATGAGAGCCATCAAACAATTCCGCAGGTAAGCGGTATGTATGGTGGCGATAGAAGCAGGAAATTAATTCTCGTTGATTATGGTTTTCGGTTACCATCTGCATTGGATAATCGTCCTTTGAATTTTCATGAATTCGAATCAATGCTGAATCAAACCATTTTTGTTTCGGCTACACCCGATGATTTTGAATTGGAAAAGTGTGGTGGCGTGGTAGTGGAGCAAGTTGTTCGTCCAACAGGTTTGCTAGATCCACCAATTGAGATACGCCCAAGTGTAAATCAAATTGATGATCTTTTAGATGAAATTGATAAACGAGTAACAAAGGGTGACAGAGTTTTAGTAACAACTTTAACAAAGCGGATGGCTGAGGAGATGGATAAATATCTTCATCGCATCAATATAAAATCAAAATACATTCACAGTGAAGTGGATACGCTGGAAAGAGTAGAGATCCTTAGGGAATTGAGATTGGGGAAGATCGATGTACTAGTTGGAGTAAATCTTTTACGCGAAGGATTAGATCTTCCTGAAGTGTCATTGGTAGCGATCCTCGATGCAGATAAAGAAGGTTTTTTAAGAAATGAAAAAAGTTTAACCCAAACAGCAGGTCGAGCAGCGAGAAATGTAGATGGTCTTGTTATCTTTTATGCAGATAAGATGACAGAGAGCATGCAGAAAACAATTGATGAAACTACCCGCCGTCGTGAAAAACAGATTGCCTGGAATATTGAATTCGGTATTACACCAACAACGATCAAGAAAACAACGAAAGATGTTTTTGCACAAACATCAGTATTAGACATAAAAGGATATGATCCCGCAAATCCTTATGCTATTGCGCCTGATGAAGACCTTGTAACAATCGCCGCAGAAGACCAGGCTGAATACAAAACCATCCCACAAGCAGAAAAAGCCATTTCAAAAATTAAAAAAGAAATGGAGAAAGCAGCACGAGACCTTGACTTTATGGAAGCTGCGAGACTTAGAGATGAGATGTTTCGCTTGCAGAAACAACTGGATGAAATGAAAAAATGAGTACAAACCGCAAAAAATAATCGTAGCAATACGAAATCTCCTCGTGTACATTTGCCCTATTTTTTTTTTAGATTTTATAAAATTTTGAAGCTCATTATTCGTTTTATAGTTTAGTCGAACGAATCTAAATCCAATTTTTATGAAAAGACGCATCCGTAAAATCGTTAACTTTTTTGCATTCAACCTGCTGTTCTTTGCTCTTTACCTGAACTTTATTCATAAAGACAGAGCGAATGGTGATGTGGCTCCTGCTGTTGTAAGCTCTCCGGCTAGTAACGCTGCTGCTTATTCAGGAACTGTGCTTGTTCAGAATCCTGAAAAATATTTGCGTAAGGAAGAAGAAGAAGAGAAAAATAAAAATCAGCAGCAGTAAACTGACTACTTAAAAGACACTGATGCCTTAACCGGGAGGATGATCCGGTTAAGGCATTTTTATTGGCTCGTTATGATTTTTTATCTTAGCAGGATGTCAAAAAAACTTTTCCTGCTCGATGCCCTCGCTTTAGTGTTCAGAGCCTACTATGCGCTCATCCGCAATCCGCGAATAACTTCAAAAGGTAAAAACACGAATGCTCAGTTTGGCTTTACCAATACTTTGCTTGAACTGATCAATAACCAAAAGCCGACTCACCTTGCTGTATGTTTCGATACAGAAGCCCCTACAGAACGACATACAGATTATGAAGACTATAAAGCGAATCGGCAGGAAGCTCCAGAAGATCTCATAGCAGCTTTGCCTGATATAAAAAAAATAATCCAGGGGTTCAATGTCCCGGTGATGGAGGTTGATGGCTATGAAGCCGATGATGTGATTGGCACCTTAAGTAAACAAGCTGCAAAAGCCGGGTATGAAGTATTTATGGTAACATCGGATAAGGACTATGGTCAATTGGTAAATGATAAAGTAAAAATTTATAAACCCGGTTACCAGGGTGGCGATGTTGAAATAATGGGTCCAAAGGAAGTTTGTGAAAAATGGAATATCAAAGATGTGAGCCAGGTGATCGATGTCCTGGGATTAATGGGTGATGCGGTCGATAATATTCCCGGCATTGCGGGTGTGGGAGAAAAAACTGCCGCGAAACTCCTTGCAGAATATGAAACCCTGGAAAATGTCTTAAAAAATGCAGGCAATATCAAAGGTAAACTGGGCGAAAAAGTAGCAGCAGGAAAAGACCTTGCTGTGCTGAGTAAAAAATTGGCAACGATCATTACGAATGTGCCGGTAGAATTCCATGAAGAGAATTTCAGGATGAAAGAAATGAATAAAGACATATTAAGAGATGTTTTTGCAGAACTGGAATTCAAAACACTTGGTAAAAGAGTGTTGGGTGATGAGTTTGCAATTACGGTTTCTAATAAAGATTTTATTAAAAAAGAACAGCCCGTTGGAGTGCAAACTGATCTGTTTGGAAATATAATTGAAAACACTGCTCCGCCAATACCAGTTGTAGAAGCCTCCTCTAATGGAAATGAGTCTGGTGAATCAATAACTGTTAGCAGAAACATTAATAACACATCTCATAAATATGAAGCAATACAAGATAATGCTGCTATAAAAAAATTGGTGTCAGAATTAAAGAAACATGAAGAAATATGTTTTGATACAGAAACAACCGGTATTGATGCGAATGAGGCAGAATTAGTTGGATTGAGTTTTTCGATAAAGCCTGGCGAAGCATATTATATACCATGCCCCGCTGATCAAAAAAAGACAAAGGAAATACTTGTCTTGTTTGAACCTTTGTTTAATGATAAAAGCAAAACCTGGATAGGACAGAATACCAAATATGATATGCTGGTATTAAAATGGTATGATATAGAATTGAAAGGGAAAATTTTTGATACAATGCTGGCACATTACGTCATAGAGCCGGAGGGAAAAAGAGGCATGGATCAATTGAGCGCAAAATACCTTGGATATGAACCGGTACATATTGAAGAACTGATCGGCAAAAAAGGAAGAAGCCCGCAGGGAAGTATGCGGGATGTAGAACTTGAAAAGATCAAAGAATATGCAGCTGAAGATGCCGATATCACACTACAATTGAAACAGATCTTTTTACCGCAACTAAAAGAAAAAGAAGTTGAAAAAGTCTTTTATGAAGTAGAGAACCCGCTGGTGAAAGTTTTGACTGACATGGAATTTGAAGGTGTAAAGATTGACGAGGAGTTTTTGAAAGACTATTCCAAAGAATTAGAGAAAGACGCGAAGAAAGCGGAAGAAAGTGTCTACAAACAAGCTGGCGTTCGTTTTAACCTTGCATCTCCAAAACAATTAGGAGAAGTGCTATTTGATAAACTCAAGCTTGACCCTTCTGCCAAAAAAACAAAAACAGGACAATATCAAACCGGTGAAGATGTACTACTGAAACTTGCCGCCAAAGAGAATAAGATAGCTGAGGATATTCTTGTTTTCAGGGAAATGACAAAGTTGAAATCAACTTATGTTGATTCTTTACCGTTACTTATTAATAAAAAAACAGGAAGAGTA
>DASTZB010000625.1:0-10910 GCA_035764525.1 Chitinophagaceae bacterium
GGCTGGTTGCATCGAAAATATGGCTATCAGACAATTTTCGGCCATCACCATAATCCTCTGGAACAAGCAACACATCAAACAAACGATCATCATAAACATGAAACTACTACACATGAACCGACCACACATGAACATCATTAATCAAAAATTTATTATGAAAAAGATAGTCTACTTTTTTATTGTTACATTTTTCCCGTTCGTTGTTTCAGCCCAGGAAAATATGTTTGTTGTATACAGTGTAAAAGGAAATGTATCTATTGTTGAAAATAAAGTGGAAACAAAAGCAAAGATCGGTACGATCATTAACAACAATAGTTCGATCAAAGTTGGGGCAGGTTCTTTTGCCACCTTGCTTTGTAATGAAACAAAAATGTTTTCACTAAGCAAAGCCGGCAATTATACCACAACAAGCCTTGCAGATTCCTGCAAAACAAATAATAGTTCTGTTAGCGCCAACTATATGAAATATATCTGGAGTGAGCTGACAAAATCAAAAGGAACACCTGAAAAGAACAGGAAAAATTATATGTCAAACGTGGGAGCGGTTGGACGTGGCGATATTAATAATGTCTGGGTTGATCCACGGCTGGATTCAGTGAATTATGTTTCCGGCACTATTCCTCTTTCATGGAAATCTTATACAGAAGCTGATGACTTTGATTTCAAATTATATGACGACAGCAAGACCAAAGTTTTATTAGCAAAATCAATAAAGAAAAAGCATGTAGATATTTCGGAATTATTAAAACTAATTCAGCCAGGTAAAATTTATTATTGGAGTGCAACTGTCAAAGGCGAACCCGAAAATGCAGACAGAAAATATCTTCACTATGTAACAAAAGATAATTATGTTGCTTTTTATAACTCAATTAAGCAACATGACGTTCCGGAAAGTGAAGCAGAAATGAATTTCCGCCTTGGTTTTGTGTTAGAAGAAAATCACTATATAGCAGAAGCTTATAACCACTATTTGAAAGCAACACAGAGTGATCCCACTAACTCTCTTTATCGTTTTACATTTATGTCATTCAAAAAAGATTTTGAAATAAAATAACATAATAGGAGATATTATTTGAAACCTCGTCATGGACGGGGTTTTATTTTTTGTGAATGGCTGATTTAATAGCTGAAGATTCCTTAGTTTTAATGCTGATCAAAATTTATTTTATGAAAAGAATTGTTACAATAGCTTTTGTTCTGATTGCCATGTCAACTCAGGCACAAATGAAAGCCGAAGATGTAAAAACCATTACATTGAAAAACGGGATGAAATTTCTTGTAATTGAAGACAATTCCATACCTAACGCAAATATGTATTTGTTTTATAAAGTTGGCAGCCGCAACGAATACCAGGGCATCACAGGGCTCTCCCATTTTTTTGAACATATGATGTTTAACGGCGCCAAAAAATTCGGCCCCAAAAAGTTTGACCAGACAATGGAATTTAATGGCGGCGCCAATAACGCTTACACGACAGAGAATGTAACAGTTTATACAAACTGGTTCCCCTCTTCTGCTACTGAAGTAATTTTTGATCTGGAAGGAGATCGTATCTCAAGTTTAAGTATTGATCCTAAAATGGTGGAGAGTGAAAGAGGCGTTGTACTAAGTGAGAGAAGTACTGGTTTAGAAAACTCTCCCTGGCGATTACTTTTTGAGACTGAACAAGGGGTAGCTTTCCTTGAGCATCCTTATCATTGGCCGGTTATCGGCTATGAAGATGATATGAAAAACTGGAAGCAGATCGACCTGGAGAGATATTTTAAAACTTACTATGCGCCCAATAACTGCGTAACTGTTATTTCTGGCAACGTAAAATTTGAAGAAATAAAAAAACTGGCTGAAAAATATATTGAACCTATTCCTGCTCAACCTGCACCGCCAAAAGTGAATATTGTTGAACCGCCACAAACCGGCGAAAGAAGGGTGATGATGCAAAAAGATGTCGCCACTCCTTATTTGGGAATCGGCTGGCATGTACCTGAAGCAAAACATGAAGACTATTATGCACTTACTATTCTCAGTGATATTCTTACCAGTGGAAGATCGTCACGGCTATACAGCTCATTGGTAGATAAAAAGCAATTAGCTACACAAGTGTTTACAAACTTTGGGGAAAGTTTTGACCCCACTTTATTTATAATAGCGGCCGTAACTGCAAAAAATGTAAATGAAAATGATCTGGAAAAAGCGATCTATGAAGAACTGGAAAAAATAAAAAAGGATGGAGTAACAGAAAATGAATTGCAAAAAATAAAAAACCAGAAGCTGATGGAGTTTTATGGACAGATAGAAACCATCAATGGTAAATCAAATAATATCGGGACATACGAAGTATTCTTTGGTGATTATAAAAAAATGTTTGATGCGCCGGCTGCCTTTAATAAAGTAACAGCTGATGAGGTAAAAAATGTGGCTATAAAATATTTTACAAAGAAAAACCGCACCGTTGGTGTACTGAAATCAAATACGGAAGAATAATAATTATTAAAAAGAATTTTTATGAAAAGAATTAATCACGTTTTATATTTCACCATGCTGTTGACTGGATTAACTGTCCAGTTGAGTGCTCAATCATATAAACTGCCTTCCTACGAAAAATTTAAATTAAAAAATGGCCTTACCGTTTATCTGATGGAGCAGCATGAAGTACCGGTAATTAATGTCTCAGTTATCCTTCCTGCCGGGGCAATCTATGATGGAGAAAAAGCAGGGCTTGCCTCATTAACTGCAACAGCATTGAAACACGGCACAAAGAATTTTACCAAAACAAAGCTGGACGAGGAATTGGATTTTCGTGGGGCCAGCATCAATACATCTGCTTCAAAAGAATCAGCAGGTCTTTCAGCAAGGATGGCATCTAAGGATAAAGACAAAATCTTAAATCTATTAAAAGAAATAATGCTAGAGCCTTCGTTCGATCCGGCAGAATTTGAAAAAGAAAAGAAAAGATTGCTGGTGAGTCTTGAGCAGCAAAAAGAAAGCCCACGTTCGGTCATTGCTTCTTACTTCGATAAATTTATCTATGGCGATCATGTTTATGGCAATATTGTCCAGGGAAAAATCTCAACTGTAAGTCCGCTTACCGTTGATGATGTAAAGAAATTTTACACTGAAAACTATTTACCGGAAGGCTCTGCTATTGCTGTTGCAGGAGATTTCAAGCCGGCAGAAATGAAAACATTGATCACCAGTTTATTTTCTGATTGGAAAAAAGGAGTGAAGCCCCAGGTGAATCTTGCATCTAAACCTATACCGGTGCCTGCAAAACAACAGGTGCTGCTGATAAATAAAGATGATGCAAAAGAAACCACCTTTTATATCGGCGCACCGGGCATTAGCAGGAATAATCCTGATTATGTTTCCATTGATGTTGTAAATACTTTATTTGGAGGTCGCTTTACATCTATGCTGAATGATGAATTGCGAGTCAATACCGGCCTGACTTATGGAGCCAACAGCCGATTTATTGCTTTAAAAAATGGCGGCACATTTGTGATCTCTACTTTTACTGCAGGAAAAACCACCGAGCCTGCAATTGATAAAGCAATTGAAGTATTAAATAAATTACATTCAACAGGCATTAACGAAACTTCCCTTACTTCAGCAAAAAATTATGTCAAGGGCCAATTCCCCCCGCGATATGAAACAGCGGGTCAGTTAGCCGGTCTGATGACGCAAATGTTCTGGTATAATTTTGACGAGTCTTATATTAATAATTTTGAAAGAAATGTTGACGGGCTTACACTGGACAAAGCAAAAGAGATCATTGCAAAGTATTTCCCGAAAGATAAACTTCAGTTTGTGATGGTGGGTAAATCAGCTGATATAAAAAAGATAGCTGAAAAATATGGACCGGTTACAGAGGTGCAGATAAAAGAAGAAGTAAAGAAAGCATTCTAAATAATAATAAATGGTTCGTGCCGAATCGGATGGCTTCTCAATTAGGAGAAGCCTTTTATTTACAAAATCAGGTATTACCTTTAACAAATACATTTTTTGAAAATGATGGAATGATGAAACTACATTTCTGGAGCATCGGGAAAAACAATGAAGCATATATCAAACAAGGTGTGGAAGATTTTACAAAACGCATCTCCAAATATTATCCGGTAGAATGGACAATTATTCCTCTACCTAAAAATGCAGGCATGATGAGTGAAATGGATCTGAAGAAAAAAGAAGGAGAAATAGTTTTGGAATGGCTAACCAAAGACGACTACCTCATTGCGCTTGATGAAAGAGGAAAGCAATTTACATCGGAAGCGTTGGCTGATTTCATTATGAAAAGAGGAAATGAAAGCGTAAAGAATCTTGTATTCCTGATTGGTGGGGCCTTTGGAATTGATGAAGCTGTATTAAAAAGAGCTAATCATAGATGGAGTCTTTCTCAACTTACTTTCCCGCATCAATTAGTGCGGTTGATACTGGCTGAGCAGGTCTATAGGGCCTGTACTATTTTAAGAAATGAAAAATATCATCATAAATAATTTAGATTTACCGGATGGAAATCTCGATCACACTCATCATTATTATTGCGACAAGCATTATTTCTTTTATTGCATTCAGCAATCATAATTTACTAGACCAGTTTATTTTTTATCCGCCGGCAGTTCGTCGAGGACAGATATATCGTTTCTTTAGTTGCGGATTGATCCATGCAGATTGGGGTCATCTTATTTTCAATATGATCGCTTTGTATATGTTTGGAGAAATAGTGGAAAGCCAATTTGTTGGAGTGTTTGGCCCAATGGGTAAATTAGTTTACCTCGCAATGTATGTACTTGCTTTAGCGGCTTCTGTTATCCCAACTTACGTTAATAATAAAGACAATTATCATTATCGAAGTCTTGGCGCTTCAGGGGCTGTATCTGCTGTAATATTCGCAGGTATACTTTTTCACCCTCTTGTAGGTATAGGCCTTTTTTTTATTCCAGTTTATATCGCCGGGTTTCTTTTTGGTGCTATTTATCTTTTTGTTTCAGGCTGGCTAGACAAGCGGGGTGGTGGGAACATCAATCATTCAGCGCATATTTTCGGGGCATTATTTGGAGTAGCCTTTACTATTGTTGCCTTTCAGGCTTTTTCTGATTTTCCTGTGTTGCAAAATTTTGTTGACCAGATAAAAAATATGAGTGTTGGTGATATAATTCAAACGCCCGGCGGACGGTAACTAAACTTTAATACCGATGACGTTTTTTCTGTCACTTTAAATCTTTCATCAATACGTTTTCCGACAAGCCAAATTATTTTTTTATCCATTTCAATTACCCAGGTTTTCTCTTTTTCGGTCTTCGATAATTTCTGATCAATAAAAAAACGCGAAAGTTTTTTCTTTTTCTTCATTCCTAAAGGATAAAAATAGTCACCGGTTTTCCATTTGCGGAGGATGAGAGGAAATTTTATCAGCTTCAAATCGAAGCAGCCAATATTGCTGGAATTAGGAATTGGGAATTGGGAATTAGTTATAGTGTCGATTTGGAGATGCCCAATTCCAAATTCCAAATTACTAGTCCCTTCTTCTACAATAATTACTCCTGATTCTGCAGAATTCACCGGGCTGATAATAAACCAATGCCGGTGCCTTATGATCCTGTAATTAAATGTTGGTGATTGAATATATTTCCCAGAATCACTTTCTGCCAGTTTCATCACTTCAACAATTTGTTTTTCGTTGAAACCAAAATCAGCGATGATCTCATATATCAATGCCCGGCTATTATAACCCATTAATTGTTTAACCGGGATATGCCATTCACTTCCCTTCTCTTTTACTAATCGCTTTTTAATATCATTTACAGCAAGTTTGTAAAGTTTTTCGATTTCTTTAAAACGATTGATATTATCATTTAAATTTTCATTTACCTGCGGATATACTTTACTGATTGCTGGAATTATCCCATTTCGAAAAAGATTACGGGTGTATTTAGAAGAAAGATTAGATGAGTCTTCAACAAAGTCAAGTTTATTCTCTTTTGCAAACTGCATCAATTCATCTTTTGTAAAGATCAATAAAGGTCTTTTGATATGTTCATAAGAAGCAGGAATACCGGTGAGGCCATGCAAACCTGTGCCACGACAAAAATTCATCAAGACCGTTTCTGCATTATCGTTTGCATGATGGGCGGTAAGGAGGAAAGTCCGAAGTCTGGAGTCGGGAGTCGGAAGCTCGGAGCCCTGACGATTAACTCTTAACTCATAACTTTCTATTAATTCATCAAACCATTCATACCTTAACACCCTTGCTGCCTCCTGGATCGACATTTTATTTTCTTCTGCAAATTTTTCCGTATCAAATTTTTTAAACTTAACCTCAGCCTTATATTTTTCACCAAGCTTTCTCACAAATTCTTCATCTCTCTCACTCTCCTCCCCTCTTAATTGAAAATTGCAATGAGCAATCATAAAATTATAACCAGCCTGTTCACATAATTCGCAAAGCGCAACAGAATCAACACCCCCACTCACAGCAATGATCAGCTTATCTTTTGGTGAAAAAAGATTTTCTTTTTTAATGAACTCCTTGTATTGTTGAAGCAGATTCAAATTTGCACAATAATGTTTTGAATGCAGAAGAGTGCCACGCAAGAAACGATGCTAGTAACAATGGTGCCGGCGCAACAAATTAATACTTCGCTTTATTTCTTATTATTTCATTAAAGAATTTTTCAAATCTAAGCTCCCCTTTATGGGACTGGCTTAAAAAGTCAGTTCCTCAAACGCACTTCTCAACTCACTTAACGAATGATTGTCACCAACTTTCTTTGCTTCCTTCATTCCTTTCTCGTAAACTTTAATTGCGTTACCAGTTTCTCCAATTCTCTCCAGTAATTTGGCAAGATGATAATAGCTGCCGATATAGCCCGGCTCGTTTTCAAGTATTAACTCAAACAACTTTCTTGCATCAGTATCATTTCCCAGCTTTATATATTCCAAGGCCAATGCATGACAAAGAAAGCTATCGGTTGGATTGCCTGCCATCATCTCCTTTATTTTCTCAATTCTATCCATCTGGAAAAATTATTAATTACTAATTATTAATTATTAGTTGGCACACCCTATCTTTGCTTTGGTTGCATAAACAACTATCCTCCTGACAAAAGAAATACATTTAAATGAAAATCCTTGTTTGTATCAGTAAAACACCTGATACCACGGCAAAAATAGCCTTCACAGATAACAACACGAAATTCGATACCAATGGCGTCCAGTGGATCATCAATCCATATGATGAATGGTATTCATTGATTCGTGCCATTGAATTAAAAGAAGCGGATGCGTCCACTGTTATTCATTTAATAAATGTTGGTGCTGCAGATGCCGATCCGATCATCCGCAAAGCATTAGCGCTTGGCGGTGATGAGGCCATTCGCGTGAATGCCGATAGTCATGATAGCTTTTATATCGCCTCGCAAATCGCTGAAGTAGCAAGACAAAGCAATTACGATCTCATATTTACCGGAAAAGAAACAATAGATTATAATGGTTCATCCATCGGAGGAATGGTAGCCGAGTTATTGGGCATGCCATACATTTCCCTGGCAACTAAATTTGAATTAGGAGGAAGCAAGGCAACGGTAACAAGAGAAATCGAAGGCGGTGAAGAAGTTTGCGAAGTGAGTTTACCTGCTGTAGTAAGTTGCCAGAAAGGGGTAGCCGAACAACGCATTCCAAATATGAGAGGGATAATGGCTGCAAGAACAAAACCATTGAAAGCTGTTGAACCAACTGCAGTTAATCCACTAACAGGAATTGCAAGTTTTGAATTACCACCTGCAAAAGCTGGGGTAAAGCTTGTGTCCCCTGATAATGTGCAAGAGTTGGTTCGTCTATTAAAAGAGGAAGCTAAAGTGATTTAACCCAGCCCCCTGTCCCCCTAAAGGGGAGACTTAGGTGGTAGATACTGAATAATTAGATAAAGTTCTTTATAGGTTAGTTTGTTAATTGTGTTACCAGCTTTAGTTCATTATTGAACTTCCGTTGCGTCGCACTCTTCAACTTTAGTAATACTATTGAACTAACGAAAAACTATTAACCGAAAACGATAAACTTTTATGTCTGTTTTAATATTCATCGATACAGCCGAAGGCCATGTAAAAAAAGCTTCACTTGAAGCAATGACCTATGGCGCTAAAGTGGCAGAACAACTAAGCACTACTGCAGAAGGTGTTGTACTTGGTACAATAAAAGAAGATCTTGCGGCACTTGGTAAATACGGCATCAAGAAGATTCATCATGTAAACAATCCATCTCTTGATCATTTGGATGCACAGGTTTATACAAAAGCAATTGCTGATGTTGCCGGGAAGACTGGCGCTAAAGTAATCGTGTTCTCAAATAATGTAGATGGGAAATCAATTGCTCCTCGCCTTTCTGCAAGATTAAAAGCAGGTCTTGTTTCAGGCGCGGTTGCATTGCCTGACACCAGTAAAGGCTTTGTTGTTAAGAAAAATGTTTTCTCAGGAAAAGCATTTGCAAATATTTCTTTGAATACAGAGATAAAGATCATTGCACTCAACCCAAATGCATATCAAACAATAGCAGGTGAAGGAACGGCTGAAGTGGTAGCAACCGACATAGCTGTCGATGCACCTAAAGTAAAAGTGACTGCTGTAAATAAAGTGAGTGGCGAAGTTCCATTAACAGAAGCCGAGATCGTTGTAAGTGCCGGCCGTGGTTTGAAAGGACCTGAGAACTGGGGCATGGTTGAAGACCTTGCAAAAGTTTTACATGCTGCAACTGCCTGTAGCCGACCGGTGGCAGATGCACATTGGCGTCCGCATAATGAACACGTAGGACAAACAGGTACTGCTATTGCGCCAACATTATATATTGCCATTGGTATCTCCGGAGCAATCCAACATCTTGCAGGTGTAAACAGGAGTAAAGTGATCGTTGTTATAAACAAAGATCCGGAAGCTCCTTTCTTTAAAGCAGCTGACTATGGAATTGTAGGCGATGCATTTGAAGTTGTACCAAAGATGACTGAAGCAATAAAAAAAATAAAGGCATAAACTAATGAAACTTTTTTTAAAAGGCTGACTGGGAAACCAGTCAGCCTTGATTTTTTCATTAACTATCATCAGGTTTTTAATCGGGGAACCCGCTTAATCAATTAGCCAAAATCCCTTAGTTTCGTGGCATAATTATGAAGAAGATAGAATTGGAAATAGTAGCCCTTTCGCATAGCATTACGCAAACGCATTCGTATGCGGTTGTATTGGGCGAGGTAAATGGCCTTCGCCGCCTCCCAATAGTTATCGGTGGCTTCGAGGCACAGGCTATTGCGGTGGCACTTGAAAAAATGCAGCCGAGCAGACCCCTCACCCATGACCTGATGAAAAATTTTATGACCGGCTTTAGTATTGATCTGCATGAGATCATAATTTGCGATTTGCAGGAAGGCATCTTCTATTCCAAATTAGTTTGTTCTACAGAAAAAGATACTCTTGAGATCGATTCACGGACTTCTGACGCCCTGGCGCTGGCGGTTCGTTTTGGTTGCCCTATTTATACGTATGAAAATATTCTCGACAGCGCCGGCATATTGATGGAAGAAACAACCGGCAAAAAGAAAAAATCAAAAGAGCAAAAAGAAGTACCTGTGGAAGAAACTGGTGGTAGTAATGAAGACCTAAAAACAATGAGTCTTGAAGATCTGAATACGTTGCTAAATGAGGTTCTTGAAAATGAAGATTATATTCGGGCAATTGCCATCAGGGATGAAATAAATAACAGGAAGAAGAAATAGAACCACGATTTATGTGATTTAAAAAGATTAAGAGGAAATTGGCGATGCCGGTTTCCTTTTTTGTTACTTTCTTTGTCGTAATTCCTTTATTATTTATTCAATGGTCTCTTTCCCCAATTGTAAAATAAATCTTGGCCTTAACATCGTAAACAAACGAGGCGATGGTTATCATGATATTGAAACGGTCTTTTTCCCTGTTCATTTAAAAGATGCATTGGAAGTGATCGAAAAAGAGACGTTCGAATTTTCAACAAGCGGCTCAGCTATAGAAGGCGAGGCGGAAAAAAATCTTTGCATCAAAGCTTATCAATTATTGAAAAGAGATTTTCCGCATTTGCCACCTGTTCAAATGCATTTACATAAAGCAATACCGGTCGGTGCAGGACTTGGCGGTGGCAGCGCAGATGGTGCATTTATTTTAAAATCGCTGAATAAAAAATTTGAGCTGAACCTTTCTGAAGAAGACATGATCAATTATTCATTAGAACTTGGGAGCGATTGCCCTTTTTTTATTCTAAATAAACCCTGCTATGCAACAGGTCGCGGTGAAATATTGGAACAAATAGATCTTGATCTTTTAACTTATAAAATTATTATTGTTCATCCGGGTGTTCATATTAGTACGGCATGGGCATTTGCAAATATTAACCGATCACGGCCTGTAAAGTCAATCAAAGAAATAATTATGCAACCGGTGGAAACATGGAAAGAAGAATTGAAAAATGATTTTGAAATTCCTGTTTTTACTCAACGCCCGGAAATCAAAAAAATAAAAGGTGAGTTGTATAGTGCCGGAGCAGTTTATGCATCTATGAGCGGCAGCGGTTCTGCGGTATATGGAATCTTTGACAAAGCTAACAAGGCTTCTCTCTTCTTTCCTGAAAATTATTTTGTAAAAGAATTACACGGCTAATTTCAAAAGATCATTCAGATCAAGAGGCTCAGTCACCATTATCAAATTTCCTTTCTCATCTTTCGGCCATTGATCTTTAGGTTTATCCCAGTATAATTCAACACCGTTTCTATCCGGATCATTTAAATAAATAGCTTCTGAAACGCCATGATCGGATGCTCCCGTTAAAGGGTAGTTTGCTTCAATTAATTTCTTTAGGGCCACAGCCAGATCTTTTCTTGTCGGGTATAAAATTGCGGTATGATA
>DASTZB010000626.1:0-4207 GCA_035764525.1 Chitinophagaceae bacterium
TGAAGCGTTTAAAAAATGGTGGGGACCTAAAGATTTTACTTGCCCTTCAAGTAAAATGGAAGCCAGGGTTGGTGGTAAGTACCTGAATTGCATGCGTGGCCCTGATGGAAAAGAATATTGGTCAACAGGTGTGGTCAAAGAGCTTATACCTGAAAGAAAATTAGTGGTTACGGATAGTTTCTCAGATGAAAAAGGAAATATTAAATCAGCTTCAGAATATGGTATGCCGGGAGATTGGCCAAAGGAGCTTTTGATCACCGTGTATTTTGAAGAAGCAGATGGAGCAACAAAAATGAAACTCCGGCATGAAGGTGTCCCTGGGGAAATGCGTGAAGATTGTATAAAAGGATGGAATGAATCTTTGGACAAGCTGGAAAAAAATATTAAATAATACTTCGGGAACAATTTTAATGAATAAAAGAGTTGTCGTTAAGGCAACTCTTTTCAATTTGCAGCAATTACATAATAATTAACTTGCATTTACTTTCAACTAAGCATGGCTACAGCAACAAGACATTTAAGCAGTTCGACAGAAGGAAAAACACCAAAAGCGAAGATCAACAAAGAGAACCTGCGACAGGCTCTTGTTCTTTTTAAATATTTAAGACCTTATCGTGGTCAATTTATTTTAGGATTAGTATTTATTGCACTTTCGGCATTTACTACAAGTCTATTTCCTTTATTTCTTGGAAAAATGATCGATGCTGCTTCACCCGGTGCTACTTTACCGGGAATGGGTGGTGGAAGTTCACAATTTGGTTTTGGTTTGAAAGATATTCACTGGAGTTTGAATACAACACTGCTACTCATCTTTGCACAACTGACCGTGCAAACTTTCTTTTCATTCATGAGAGTGTATCTGCTTACCGCGGTTGGTGAAAGAAGTTTAGCCGATATGCGCAAAGATGTTTACAGTAAACTACTGACCATGCATATGAGCTTCTTTACTGAAAAAAGAGTGGGTGAATTAAGTAATCGGATCTCATCTGATCTTTCGCAGATACAGGATGCGATCTCATTTACACTCGCCGAATTTTTACGTGGCGTATTCACACTTGTCATTGGCTTATTTTTTATTTTTTGGATCAGTCCTAAGCTTGCGCTGGTTATGTTATCGGTCGTTCCTTTGCTTGCCATCGTTGCCGTAGTATTTGGAAAGCGCATCCGCAAAATGAGCCGCAAGACTCAGGATCAGCTTGCCGATAGCGGCACTATTGTACAGGAAACTTTTCATGGTATTTCAATTGTAAAAGCATTCACCAGTGAATTTTATGAGATCAGCCGTTACGTAAAGAGTTTGAAGGCTGTTGTATCAACAGCGATCACTAATGCAAGGTATCGTGGTGCATTTGTAGCATTCATGATATTTAGTTTATTTGGAACCCTTGCGTTTGTTGTATGGTATGGTGGTCGTATGATACATGATGGAAGCGGGTTCAGTATTGGTTTACTTATCATGTTTGTGATCTTCTCCATGTTTGTTGGTGGTACATTCGCCGGCTTTGCCGATATGTTCTCCCAATTACAAAAAACATTGGGCGCCACACAAAGTGTAAGAGAAATTTTGCGCAGCAATGGCGAACCTGTCGAACTAAAACAAATTACAGTAGAACCTCAACATGAACTAAAAGGCAATGTGCGGTTTGAACATGTTGCATTTAGTTACCCCAGTCGCAAAGACATACAAGTATTAAAAGATCTTTCGCTTACTGCACGCAATGGAGAACAAATCGCTATCGTTGGACCTAGTGGTGCCGGTAAATCAACTATCGCTTCACTTTTGCTTCATTTTTATGAACCGGATAATGGCACATTATATTTTGATGAACGACCGGCCCGTGAATTTCCACTTTCCCAATTGCGAAGACAAATGGCTTTTGTACCGCAAGATGTTATCTTATTCGGCGGCAGCATCAGGGAAAATATTGCATATGGGAAACCCGACGCAAGCGATGAAGAAATTATTGCCGCTGCAAAAAATGCCAATGCGCATGAGTTTGTAAAAAGATTCCCTGAACAGTATGAAACGATCGTTGGCGAACGGGGTATTAAATTAAGCGGTGGTCAGCGACAGCGTATTGCGATTGCACGTGCTATTTTAAAAGATCCCGCTATTTTGATCCTAGATGAGGCCACTTCCTCACTCGATAGTGAAAGTGAATTATTAGTGCAGGATGCGCTTGACAACCTGATGAAGGGACGGACATCTTTTGTTATTGCACATCGCCTTTCCACTATTCGTAATGCTGATAAAATTGTGTTGATCGATAAAGGCATAGTAAGTGAAGCCGGCACACATACTGAACTCATGAGCCATAACGGTCTTTATCGCAAACTCAACGATATGCAATTTGATTTTGGAGTCGTTACTCAATCCCCCACGAATGAGCTCACCATATCCGATTCTGAAGGAGTGCAGGAATCTTTGCAATCAAAAGGCTGACCGGGAAATAAATAATTCATATTTGCTTTTCGTTGATTATTATTAAAACTATAACTTTACCTTCCTAATCATGAACCAGGCTACAGAAGATCTGATACTAAAGGTCGATTCCCGGCTGTTGCAAACAGATGTGGAAGAGATGTTGAACAGTGAAAAGGATCTGAAAGAGATACTTACTGATATAGTGACATGGATAGAGTATAAAAGCGAGAACGATATTTTTACATCCATACTTTTATATAATAACAAAACAAACCAGCTATTTGTAGGCGCTGCTCCTTCATTTCCCGATCATTATAATACTGCGGTAAATGGATTTTCGGCTGGGCCCACTGCGGCGTCATGTGGTACCGCAGCATTCTTTCGCAAACAAATAATTGTGGATGATATTGCCACTGATCCGCTTTGGAAGGATTATAAATCGTATGCATTAAGTGAAGATCTGCGTTCCTGCTGGTCAACACCCATATTTGGTGCAAACGATGAATTGCTGGGGACATTTGCCGTATATTATACGGAGCCCCGCAGACCAACACAAAATGATCTCACACTTATTGACGGATTAGTAGATGTTACTGCGTCCGCAATCGAGGCAAGGAAAAAAGACTATCTGAAAATGGTCGGGCTGTAGTACAAAAGTATCCTCTACGTTTCGCTTAACAGAATAACTCTCTTCAACAAATTCTATCTTTATTAACTACTCATGAATAATCAACCTAATACTCTCAATGCGTGGGGCTTTTTATTGTATATTTGATAAGAGCGATGGGTTTACTTTCCTAAAAATCTTTTATGGAAAGATTTTTTCTAATAACACTCCTTTCTACTTTCTTTTTTCATGGAACATCTGATGCCCAGTTTTCACACAAAATAGATAGTCTAATGACTATTTACAACACAGCCGCCAATGATTCTGACAAAGTAGTGGCTTGCGGAAAATTAGCCGAGTATTACTATATCTACCAGCTTGACAGGGAAGGCGACAGTGTTTTGCAAGAGCAATTAAAAATTGCTGAAATATCACAAAACAATAATCTTTTTTTGACAGCTTTTTTTGGAAAAGCTATCATGAATATTAGCGACTGGGGAAGAAAGGAAACCTTTGACAGGGCCTTGCAGTTTGTAAATAAAGGACTAGACTATTCAAAAACGATTGGACGTGAAGATTATGTAACACTTTCCTATATCCGTATTGCAACGCTTTACCGGAAAAGAGCCGAACTAGACAAAGCTTTTTACAATGCTAATACCGCATTAACCTCTTCGTTGAATATCGATAATGATTCAATAAAAATATTAGCCGCAATAGAATTAGGAGACACTTACCAGGCAAAAGGTGAATCGCTTTTAGCTTTCAAAACGTATACAAATGCATTTGATAATGCAGCCGACGCTAATAATATTTTTTTAGAATCTGAAGTATATCACCGTTTCTCTGCACTTTACGTATCACTTCAAAATAATCCTACTGCTAAAGAATATTTATTAAGAAGCGTTGAGCTTAATAAAAAGCATAAAAACGGGGAAGGGCTGGTGAAAGATTATATTGACCTGGCAAGACTGACCGATGAAAGGTATTATATAGACAAAGCTCTTTCCCTGTCTGATTCCTTAAACCTGGAATATTATTTTATACGGGCCAAAGGAATCATGTTTGGTTATTATACCGTCATTGGTAAAAATAGCGATAGTACATTAAATTTTTTAAATACCAATCCGGATCTGAAGCAAACGTATGTCAATATAGGAATGCCTTTTTACTAT
>DASTZB010000627.1:0-5907 GCA_035764525.1 Chitinophagaceae bacterium
ATAGCCATAGTTGCGAACTCTGGTAAAATCGGCATCAAAATTAAATGCAGTACGCAGTGTTAAACCTTTGATGGGTTTTATATCCAGCGCCACATTTCCCTGGAACCGGTTGCCGATTACCTGGTTGTAATTTTTTTCAATATCCAACAATGGATTGGCGACATTGCCTGCCAGTGAAGTGTTTCCATACAGCCCGTTTTGTTTGGAAGGAATTGTGGGAGCGGCCCGGTAAGCATTGCTGAATGCACCGAGTTGCCCTCCTCTCGCATCACCTCTTGTATAAGAAAGCTGCGAATTCAGATTGAATATCCGGGAGATTTTGTAATCTATATTGGAGCGAAATGTGGCTCTCTGGTATTTATTTCCCAGCAACACGCCTTCTTCACTTAAATAACCACCACTTAAAAAATAAGTAGTCTTGTCCGACCCACCCGACATGGAAAGGTTATGATTTTGCCAGAAAGCCTTCTGCAAAATTTCATCATACCAATCGGTGTTGGCGCCTTTTAATGAAGAGGGCGGAACTAATATAGTACCACTGCCATAATATTGATTGGCTTCGTTAAGGTAACCTGCATACTGTTGCTCTCCAGCCATGTCAACGAGGTCGGTAGCCTCCTTAATCCCAACATTGCCGTCGTAGGTAAAAACATTTTTTCCCGGACGGCCTTTTTTAGTTGTGATAATAATAACGCCGTTTGCTCCGCGAACACCGTAGATAGCTGTTGCCGATGCATCTTTCAAAACATCAAATGTTAGGATATCAGCCGAGTTAATGTTACGTATGTCATCGGTAAGCACACCATCAACCACATACAAAGGATTGACTCCTGCTAAAACCGAACCCGTTCCTCTCAACCTGATGGAAGGAAGTGAATTGGGTTCACCAGAAGAAATAACTTGCACACCGGCCACCTTGCCTTGCAATGCTTGTGTTGGAGTCTGCACAGGCTGGCGGGCTAATTCGCTTCCGCGAACAGATGAATAAGCACCAGTCACATCTCTTCTTCTTTGTGAGCCATAACCTACCACTACTACCTGATCTTGCACCTTTACAGAGGGTTTCAGCGATACATTAATTGTACTTTGTCCGCTAACCGATATTTGCGTTTCATCATATCCTACATACGAAAAAATAAGTACCGCATCATCCGGAACTGTTATAGCATATTCGCCATTTGCATTTGCAGATACACCTCCGCTGCCTCCTTTTACTTTTACACTGGCACCGGCTAACGGTCCTCCATTTTCATCAGTGACACGGCCACTCACCCTGATCTCAAAAGCTGTTTCATCTTTTGCAAAAAGAACAACCAAATTATCAGGCATCACTTTATATGACAAAGTTGTGCTGGCAAGAAGCTTTTCCATGACTTCAGGCAGATCGGCATCGCGAACTACCAGGTCAATTTTTTTGTTTACTGGTGCAATATCAGAACTGTAAACAAAGCGATAATCCGATGCTTTTTCTACAGCTGATAAAGCTTTTGACCATACTGTGTTTCTCGCAACAACAGTGATCTTTTCCTGGCCATTTGCAAACATTGTTAATTGAAGGCTTAGGACCAGCAACGATAAGGTGGTTACTCTCATAATCCTCAGTATTTTTTCCCTTTCAAAGGACTTTTTTAAAAAGCAGGCGACATTTTCCCGTTTTGGCATAAATTCGATTTTTGGGTTAAGCAATAAATATTCTCTAACAGACTAGGGTATTTATCTTGACTCTAATTACAACGGGAAATGCTGCATACATTTCCCGTTTTTATTAATAGATCACTACATTGTCGTTTCCAAGCCTGAAATTGAATGATTTTGACAATTTCAGGTATGACAACACTTCTTCTAAAGTTTCATTTTCAAAGTTTCCAGTGTAGTGAATATTTTTTAAAGCCTCGTTGGCTATCATTACCTTTTTCCCAAACCATTTTTCCATCATTGGCGCGATGTTTTCAAGACTTTCATTTTCAAAAAAAAGTTTATTCTGTGTCCACGCTATTTCCGGAATTAAATTATAAACTGGGTTTGGTTTTAATTCTTTTACTATGATTTGCGGGATCGACCTGGTATTTTTAACCGTCGGTGTCTTTCCGGGTCTTGATAAAGCCGTTTCAGCTTCCTGAGTTGGTATACTGATTTTTTCGTTGGGCTTAAGGACGATCTTTTGATCTTTCCGGTCTTTGAGTGTCACTTCTATTGATCCTCTTATTAATGAAGCTTCGGCAGTCTTTTCGTCGTTATATGAGCGGACATTGAATACAGTGCCAATCACTTTTACATCCATCTTTTTTGTATGAATGATGAAGGGTTTGTCTGCATTTTTTGTCACATCAAAATAAGCTTCGCCATTTAATGTAACCTCCCGTAGATCTTTGTTGAAAACAGAATTATTGTAATCAAGATTTGAGCCAGCATTCAGCCAAACTTGTGAGCCATCAGGCAATACGATCTTTGTGCGGTTCCCGTTTTTTGTAACTACTGAACTTATTACCTGTTCTGCCGGCAGTTTAGTATCATTTTTTTGTGTAAATAAGTAAAGGGTGGTAATTAGCATTATGAAAGCTAAAAGTGTGACAATAATGAGCCTCCTTTTTGAAAAGAGAGAATTGAAAAAACCGGAATTTGTTTCGGAAACAACGTCGTCAGCATTAATTTCTATAGGATTTTCTTCCAAAAAAAATTCATCCTTGTGTTTCATTATATGCCGCATATAAGCGGCGTCACTTCCAACATTACTATTTATAACACGCTGCTGCCACATTTCTGTAAGCATGTCTGCCTGGGGATGCAGCTCAGGATTATTTAATAAAATAGACTGAAGCTCCCGGAGTTCTTCGGGGGTAGCTTCTTTCGAAAGCTTTTTTGAAAGAAGACTCCAAAATTGGTTTTGGGATGAGCTGTTTTGGTCAAGCATTACTCTTTAAGGACAAACTTTGTAAAACAATCCCCCAAAAGAAGCCTTAAATAGTTTTTTAATTATGCCTGAAAGTATAACGAATTGCACTACTTATCTTCTTTAGAGCAATAGAAAGCTGGTTTTCAACGGTGCTTTCAGAAATGTCAAGGAGAGTTGCAGTCTGTTTGTAAGTCAGGCCATCTTCCTTTATTAATGTAAAGATCAGTTTGCAGCGGGGTGGAAGGTTATTTATAGCAGACTTTAGTTTCAAATTCATTTCCCTTGTTATAAGGGCTGCTGCAGGATCGGCAAAAGGATCTTCGGGATCTATTTCTACCGAATCAAGATCAGTGAGATTTTCGCGGTGAAGTTTTTTAAGATAGTTGAACGTGATATTCTTTGCCGAAACATAGAGATATAGTTTCAGGTTCTTTATTTCTTCCATATTTTTCCTTCGACGCCAAATATTGATAAATACATCTGAAACGATCTCTTCAGTTAACTCGTTGCTTTTGGTAAAGCCCATAACAAAACGGCACAATTTATTGTAAAATAAAATGAAGAGTTGGCGATAAGCAAGTTGATCATCTTTAGAAATGCGTTCGCCCAGACTGATAAGGTCTTCTGAATTGTTCATAACAAGCGGATGGCTAAGTTAGAATTATTAAGTGAATGAGAGATATGTTTTTTGACTGCGGCAAATCACAATTTCATTTATCTTTTTATTTAGGAAACCAGTGTTTCCTTACACTTAACTTTGATAAAATTTTTTGAAAAATGAATACAGCTACAAGAACCAATCACGAAATAGATTATCTCATTCGCGGAGAAGAAATGCAATGCGTAGAAATCGAACTTGATCCTAATGAAACTGCAGTTGCCGAAGCCGGCGCTTTTATGATGATGGATGAAGGCATACAGATGGAAACAATTTTTGGCGATGGGAGGGGACAGGAGAAAGGATTTTTGGGAAAGCTTATGAGTGCAGGCAAAAGAGTGCTTACTGGCGAAAGTCTTTTTATGACCGCATTTACAAACGTGGGACAGGGGAAGAAAAAAGTTTTATTTGCTTCGCCATATCCCGGAAAAATTATTGCAATGGATCTTCAGCAACTTGGAGGGAAAATGATTTGCCAGAAAGATGCATTTCTCTGCGCTGCAAAAGGGGTGGCAGTCGGTATTGAATTTCAGAAAAAACTCGGCACTGGTTTATTTGGCGGCGAAGGATTCATAATGCAGAAACTGGAAGGCGATGGTTTGGCGTTTGTACACGCCGGCGGACATGTAATGGAAAGAGAGTTACAACCTGGCGAACTTTTAAAAATTGATACAGGTTGTATCGTTGCATTTACTCCAAGCTGTCATTATGATATTCAATTTGTAGGGGGAATAAAAAATACATTGTTTGGGGGTGAAGGTTTATTCTTTGCTACCCTTCGTGGCCCGGGAAAAGTTTGGATCCAGTCATTGCCCATTAGTCGTCTTGCAAGCCGCATTATAGCTTATGGTACGTACAAACGCAAAGATGAAGGAAGCATTTTAGGTGGATTGGGAAATTTATTGGATGGAGATGGAATATAAAGCAATGTCAAAACTCAAAAGTAACAACTAAAAAAGCGATGCGGATTAGACATCGCTTTTTTAGTTGATCATAAAATATATTAAAAGGTTTTTACTCCTTTTATCTTTCCATCTGTATCTAACTCCACAACTTCGTAGCCAAGCTTTTTAACACCATCAATAGTTTTTGCTTTATCGCCGACAAGCAGAATATTCATTTTAGAAGTGTTGATCCATTTTTTCGCCAAAGCATCGATTTCTTCTTTTGTCATACTTGCTAAGATTTTATTCTGCTGATCAACATAATCTGCGGGCAGATTGTATTCAAGCATGCGACCAATGAAACCCGCTTTCTGGAAACCTGTTTCATAACTCAATGCATCTCTTTGTCCCAATGAATTCTTCATAAATGTAACCTCCTCTTCAGTAATACCGGTCGCAGCATAATTTTTTAATTCTTTCATTACTTCGCTCAAAGCACTATCGGTTGCTTCTGCTTTAATGCCTGAACTGAATTCAAAATCGCCACTGTATTTATCAGCATTAAATGCAGTGCGGGCACCATAGGTCCAACCTTTATCTTCACGAAGATTAATATTAACACGGCCATTGAAACCACCACCGAGTGCAAAGTTCATTAATCTTGTTCTGTAAGATTCACCGGTTGCATCCCATTTCAATCCCGTATTATAGCCAACACGAAATTCAGTTTGTGCGGCTTTTGGAAAATCTACCATATATACTTTTGTCATATCAACGGGTTTTGCATCGGGAATAGATGGCAATTCAATTTTTTTATTCGGTAAATTTTTCAGGAAAGAAAGTTTTGGAATGATCTCATCTTCTTTGATATCGCCTACCACTACAACATTCACACCCTGGCTGGTCATATAATTATCATAATAATATTGAACATCTATTAATGTAAAATTCTTTACAGTTTCTTCATCACCATCTTCAGCTACGCCAAGAATATGTTTATCACCATAATTCACTTTTGCAAACACTGCGCTGGCTACAGTTGCCGGTTGTGTTTTTGCAATTTTAAATCCTTCTACTGTTTGTTTTTTAATTCGGGCAAATGCATCTTCGGTGAACTTTGGATTAAAAATTCTTTCTTCCAATAACTTCAATGTAGGATCAACATTCTTTTTCAATGATTGAACCTGGAAAGTGATCCCATCTAAACTGCTTGACACATTTATAGAACTGCCCAGCTTTTGTAATTCACGGCTCATTTGTTCGGCACTGTAGTTTTTTGTATCCTCATTCATCATATCAGCAAAGAAGGATGCGATGCCGGCTTTATCCAGATGATTTGTTTGCAACAAATGTCCGCCGGGGATTTTTATACTTAATGTTACGGTTGGTAATTCCGTGTTTTCTGTACCGATGGCTCTTATGCCATTCCCAATATCTGCCTTCCAGAATGCCGGAACTTTTACAACAGGATT
>DASTZB010000628.1:0-6627 GCA_035764525.1 Chitinophagaceae bacterium
TTCCATAAGTGATGGTGCTTGCATAAAGAATATTATTATATGTCGCACCAGACGTATTCATGTTATAATAAGAGAATGGATATATACCCTTCTGGTTTATACTACCACGGTAACCAAATCCTGCACGAATTACCATGCGATTGATCACATTATTATTCTTAAGGAAATTCTCATTATGCATGTTCCATTGTACGCCTGCTGACCAGAGCGGAGTAAACTGGTTGTCATTTCCTAAAATGCTTACTCCATCACTGCGGAAGCTTCCGTTAAATACATAGCGATTATCATAAGAATAACTCGCTGATGAGATCAATGAGGCATACTTGCTTTCTGAATAACCTGATCCGCCCAATGCTCTTAGATTAAGCCTGTTTGCAGCAAAATAACTATACATATCAGGATAGCCTGCAACCGCTACATTAGGATAATAAACCGGGTTCAAATGAAAGAATTGATAATTGTTGCTCCCGCCAAACTCACCAGCAACCAACCCTTGTACGAAATGCTTATTGATGTTCTTATTGTATTCCATTGCTCCTCTTACTGCATAGTCCGAGGTTCTGCCGTTACTTTCACGGAGGTATCCATTATTATATGAAGCAGGAATACCAGCGGTTGTTATATCAGGAAATACAAATTTCATCCAGTTGTTAACCATAGAACGATAAGTACCGGGTGCTGATTCGTCCCTTGTATGAACTGTTGAATAAGTATAAGTGCCTGTACCGGTAAAACGGAAATTCTTTAAAAAGCTATACTCAAGTGATAACTGTCCACGGGCATTTCCATAGGCATCTGTTTTCATGTTGTTATTAAGCTCATTCAACATATTGAAGTTGTCATAACCTGAATACAGGTCAGATACATCAGATGATGTAAGCACATAAGTAAGATCAGGTGCATACGAACCATCTGCGTTATATGGCTTTTCATACGGATTAGCAAAAACCGCATAAGTGAAGGGATCTATTACTGATTGTCCCTCTTTATTCTTTTTGATCGTGCTGTATAAATTAAAACGCATCAACAGGTTCTTGCGGAAATAATTTGATAGTTTCATATTGAAGCCTGCATTATCATAGCTGTTTGTTTTCAACACACCGTTGGCGTGCATATAGTTCAAAGAAGCATAGTATTGCGTTTTATCGTTTCCACCACTTAAACTTAGAACATGTGATTGTGAAGTTGCCTTTTGCATTAGTTCGTCCATCCAGTCTGTATTTGTACCCGACAATTGATTAATGCGATTCTCACCCTCTCCTGCCGTGATGGTTCCTTTCTCCACTGCATTCAGAATTTTTACTACCCGGCCACCGTAAGCATCTTTAAAATCAGAAAAAAGCGATCTTTCAAAAGCAATTTTTTCATCAGTGCTCATGAAACTGAATTGATTCTTTGGTTCTTCAGAAACACTGTAACGACCCGAATAACTTAAGTAATTTTTACCGGCCTTACCTTGCTTGGTAGTAATAACTATAACACCATTTGCAGCCCTTGCTCCATAAATGGCAGAAGCTGTCGCATCTTTCAGAATTGAAATACTTTCTATGTCTTCAGGGGGTATATTTCCAAGACCCCTTGTGAGTAGTTCATTAACACTGGAAGAAACTTCACCTGTTGGCAAAGGCATTCCGTCCAATACCCATAACGGTTCACGATTTCCAGTGAGTGTATTGATCCCTCTTATTTGAACAGTGCCAGATTCGCCCGGTCTTCCTGAATTGCTTCTTACATAAACTCCGGGCACAGTTCCTGCCAGTGATTTTTCGAAAGAACCGTTAGTTGGAATATTTTTTAGTTGCTCTCCTTTTACTGTGCTTACTGCTCCGATCAGTTTTCTTTTTTCCGTTTTCTGAAATCCGTTCGCAACAACAGCAACATCTGCTAATTCTCTTACATCTTCACTCAATGAAATTTCAAGAGCTTTTCCATTTTCAGCAGTGGCTTCCTTTGTTTTGAAACCAATACCACTGAAAACAAGAGTAGCCGTTGTTGATTTAATTTTAATAATGAATCCGCCACTAGCATTGGTGGTGGTAGCGTTGGTGGTTCCTTTTTCAGTAACGCTGATGCCTTGTAATGCGACGCCTTTACTATCTTTTACGTTTCCACTCATCCATACTGAATTAGTTTCCTGTCCGAAAAGCATTGCTGACAAGAGCATTGTTACCGAAACAAGTAAAAATCTAAGCTTCATACTTTATTTTTCTTTGTTTAAAAATCTAATGTTAAAAAGCCGCCAAAAATATTTTTGTTTTCAAGGAGTGGAAATGGATTAAGCAATGGAAAAAATGGACAATACATTTCCTTCGCCTGATAATCCGAATTAATTCTACAAACGTCCGTTTCCAATGATAAAACTATCGGCTGTTGTTAGCTAATAATTCAACTTTGTACCAACGATGAAAAACAATTGACGAAATCTTTTTTATGATTTGCGAAATAGAAAGAGGTGATCAAGCTCAATGTGTTTTACTTACATATAAAGAAAGACTGCGAACTCTTATAAAAAATGCACTGCTCAATCAGTACTATTTACAGAAATCTAACTGATAGAAATGAAAATCATAAAGGCTTTATCCAGATCGCTTGACCACCTGACTGAATCAATTTTGTATCCAGCAAAGTAGAAGCATCAACCTTGATCCGTTTGATAGAAACTTTCGTACGAACTTTTGAATTGGGATCATCATAATAAATATTTGCCTCGTATTTTTTTCCCGGAGTTAAAAAGGTCAAAGAAATTTTCAACTCGCGGGCATCATTGTTGGTAATAGTGCCAACAAACCATTCGTCACCTTTGCGCCGGGCAATGGTTATATATTTTCCTATTTCTCCATCCATCACTTTTGTATCATCCCATACAGTAGACACATGATCAAAAAACTCCAGTTCAGGCTCATCTTTCGAATCTTCTGGTTTATCATACCAATATAAAAACTGTAATGGACTATAGAATACAACAGAAATAGCTAGCTGGTGTCCTGAAGTTGTTTTCATCACTCTTGCATTCTGAGTTGCTGCCAATCGTGGTTTCAATTCAGGTCGATGGTAATAACAAATAGTATGATCAGCTGCACCAGCAATGAACCGTGTGAAAGGAAGAACGGTGCTGTTGGTAGCATCGGGCATCTCTTCATTACCCCTCACTCCTTCCTGTGTCAACAAATTTGGATAGGTTCTGCTAAAACCTGTTGGCCTGTATTCATCATGAATGTCTACCATCAAATGATGTGCAGCACATTTTTTTATTGCTTCATGTAACCATGTTGTCCAACGATGTGAACCAACATGTACAAACCCGAATTTAATTCCCGCAACGCCCCATTTTTCATACAAAAGCAATAGTGTATCTAATTGTTGTGCCAAAGCCCTTTGATTAACATACAGGAAAACACCAATACCTTTTTGTTTGGCATATTGAATTACCTCCTGCAAATTCAAATCATTTTTTGGATTTCGCCGGGGGTCAACATTCACAGCACTTGCGTCGGACTCGGCTGCATATTCAAACCCGTACCAGCCTGCATCAAAATGAATGTACTGGAGATGACGTTTCGCGGCAAAATCTATCAACTCTTTCGAACCATTTGTTGAAAGAGAAATTTCTCTCATGATCTTTCCCGGCTTTATCCAATCCGTATTCTCAATTCTACATGGTTCATTCAAATTCAATATCAAATCGTCGTTTTGCAAAAGCTGTGTTGCTTTCTCTGCAATCATAATTACATGCCATGGTGTTGCAAAAGGTGTGGTTAATTCAACCTTATCGTACATTGAACAAGCAATACTATTCGGCTTTGCGGGATGCAACACAAATTTTGTTCTGCAATAATCTACCACTTGTGCTTCCGCTAACGAAACATACAAACCATTACCCAGCTGCAATGTTAGAGGTCGTTCTGCCTCTACAGGCCATTTATTCAGATCCAATAATTGATAAAAACCCTGGGCATGATCTGTAAACCATGCTTTGGTATTTTCAGGCAATGAGTATTCTGTCAGATCTTTATTGATAATGATATCGGTTCCTCCACCAGGGTATTCTGTGAAATAATAACGAAATGCAATGCCTTCATCATAAGCCCTCACTTCTATTTGAAGTACTTGTCTTTCATTTTTATCTTTCCAAAATGTAAAGGTCTTTGTGTTGTAATGATCACGAACTAAATTTCTTTCTCCGTATACAGGTTTCCATACCGTATCTTTTTTAAATGATGTAACAGTACGAAGCATTAAATTGTTCTGCCAACCATCAATACCTAACATGGATGGTTTAATGATCTCTTTTTGCTGGTAAAAAGTTGTATAATTTACTTCTCCATTAGTAGTAATTAATAATTCAAAATGAATATTTCCATTCGGAGATCGTAAATGTAAAGAGTCTTGTGCAGCTATTGAAAGCGTAAACCAAACAAAACAACAAGCAATAATTATTTTCTTTTTCAAAATGGTAAACTTCATTGATTTTAAACTTTACTTTCAGTAATCAACCTTATAATCTTTTTTAAACGGTTCACTGTTCCAGGCTTTCTTTTGTGTCCAGTTGGTTGGAGCACCTGTCCAGAAATCATGATCTGCCGGAAGACCCAATGGCAAAAAACTCAGGGTGGCCATATAAAGACTGCCAGTAGAAGTATAATAATCAGCTATTGTTGGTTGCGAACCACAAAATCCTAATACCAGCCACCCTTTTGCATCAAAGTTGTTGCAACCATCGTACATACGTTTCATCAAGGCTGTCATTGCGCAACGAATTTGTGCAGGAGGAATTTGTTCCGGGTAGCGATTTAATAAAGCGGTTTGAGCTAATACCTGGAATGCGCCGGTACGATAAGTGATCGATCGGCCGAAAGGTGGAAAACTTCCATCGGCACTGATCAGTCGTTCCTGGAACTCGGCATTACGAACCAAACGCTTCACTACTTTTTCATAATCAGCCTCACTTACTTTTTTAAAACGAAGCAATACGGAGTACAGATCAACCAGCATTGGCTGTATCACAAAACTGTTATAATAATCCATATTAAAATGCGGACCATCATTATACCAACCATCTCCTGCATACCACTCTTCCATTTTCTTTAATGCAAAATCAATTCTTGCAGGATCTGCCTGCTGTCCAACACTCATCAGGAATGTCTCACTGATCGCGGCAAACAGCAACCAGTTATTATAAGCTGCACTTCGTGTACGCAGACTTTTAAATTCTTCAATCACCCTTTTTTTTGTTTCGGAATCCAACGGTTCCCATAAAGCTTGGGGTGCACGCAAAAAACCTTGTGCCATAAACGCTGCATCAACCAAAGGCTGTTGTTCCGTTCTGAAGTTGAGATAATCTTCATGAGCAGGATTGACCGCATTTGCAATGCCTTTCAACATTGCCAGTCGCAGTTTTTTTCTTTGGTGGCCTTCTGCCGTTTCATCATCAGGCAAAGCAAGCCATGGCGCAATCCCAGCCATCGTACGACCTACTGCTTCGAGATAAGTTACTTTTTCTGCTGCTAAACCATAACCCGGCGCTTTCTCTACAGTCATATTTTTTTTAAGCGTTCCTTCTGCCAGGTTGAATACAACAGGCGATGCAATTTTGTATAATACATCACACCAATAACTTCTATCCTGCATTCCATTTGTTGGCGTTGATTCTTTGGCAACAGACTGCGATTGTTTTGTTTTTTGAGAATTGCCTTGCAAAAACAGTGTTGTAGCAAGGAAGAGAAACAAACCGCATTTTATACTTCTTTGCATAAATTTTTATTAATTGGTTTTATTCAGCACCCATTTTTGATAACGTTGCAAAGCTTCTAGAAAATAGTAATCTGCATAAGTTAGCGGAGTATCTATTTCTGAATGAAAAGGTAAATTACCTACACTATGCATCAGCAAATAACCGCCAATTTCTCCTTGTTTTGCTCTATATTTTTCAGAAGATAATGAGCGAATGATTTTTTCGGCTTTATCAATATAATTTATTGCATCTTGTTTACTTACATACTGCGCCAACTCTAATAATGCCGAAGCATTAATAGCAGCAGCAGAAGCATCCCGCCACGTATCAGGAATACCGGGAGCATTGAAATCCCAATAAGGCACCAGGTCCGAAGGCATATTGGGATGATTAAAAATAAACCCAGCGATCCATTGTGCTTGTTTCAGATAGCGTTCATCTTTTGTAAAACGATACATCATAGTAAAGCCATAGAATCCCCATGATTGTCCACGGCTCCAGGCAGATTCATCTGCAGCGCCCTGCCATGTTTGTTTACGGATAATTTTCCCGGTTGATGGATCATAATCCAATACATGATAAGAACTGCCATCAGGCCTGAAATGTCTTTCGAGTGTGCTGTTTGCATGAGCTATCGCAATGTCTTTTAATTTTTGATCACCACCATGTTGAGCAACCCACATGAGCAATTCAAGATTCATCATGTTATCAATAATCACAGGACATTTTAATTTATCATTACTCTCCCACGATTGAATAGATTGAATAGCTGGTCTGTAACGAGTGATGAGCGACCCTGCAGATGTATCGATCGTTGGTTTATATGTTTTATTGCCCGTGATACGGTATGCATTTCCAAAACTGCAAAACATCATAAAACCAAGATCATGGTTTTG
>DASTZB010000629.1:0-10829 GCA_035764525.1 Chitinophagaceae bacterium
TTTTGTGATAGAATTGGAATTGCAAAAAGAGATAATATTGTAGATGTAGGCCTGCTTGAATTTTGTCTTCGTGAGCACCTGAATAAAATAGCATTGAGAAGGATGGTGGTTTTTGATCCTATAAAGGTTGTGATCACCAATTATCCAAATGACCGGGAATTACTCCAAACTGATAATAACCCGGAAGATCCAACTACTGGTGTCAGAGAAATTCCATTCAGTAAAGAGATCTTTATCGAGCGGGATGATTTTATGGAGAACCCGCCAAAAAAATATTTTCGTTTAGCACCCGGACAAATGGTGAGATTAAAAAGTGCTTACATTATTAAATGTGATGAAGTGATCAAAGATGTGACAGGGGATGTTTCTGAACTTCATTGTACTTATATCCCTGAAAGTAAAAGTGGTCATGATACTTCAGGCATCAATGTAAAAGGAACTTTACATTGGGTAAATGCTGCAGAAGCTGTTGTAGTTGAAGTAAGAGAATATGATCGTTTATTCAGAGTGGAAGATCCTTCAAGCGAAGAAGGAAATTTCAAAGATTATATTAACCCCGATTCTTTGAAAGTGGTGAAGGGATATGCTGAACCGGCAATTAAAAATGCAAAGTTCAGCGACAGGTTCCAATTTTTGCGAAAAGGATATTATTGTCTTGATAAAGATTCTTCGGAAGAAGGAGTGATCTTTAACCGTACTGTTTCATTAAAAGATGATTGGGCGAAGCAAGCGAAGAAAGGATCGTAACGGGCTTTGCAGGCGGAAATCGTTAAGCGTTTCTTAGAAACGCTTTTTTGTTTCGTCGGGCTGTATTCATTAATAATCATATTGGCGTTTGACTTTTATCATTAGTAAGGCGATTTGAGAATTTTATATTTGGTTAAAAGTTTTTATGAGCTACGTCAACATATTAAGAGCCGGTACTGATCATACCATTTGGTCAAAAGGACTTGAATTCTACAGAGATGAACTGGAATTGATGACCAAACGGCTGCTGGATATTTCTTCCAAAAATACTTCTGTTGAGGCTAACAAGGGGGTTGAGCATTTTCAGAACCAGTTTATTATACAGCAAAAAAATATAAGTGATCTCAGGCACCAGGTAAATAGTTATGTAAAAGGACTAAGTAATGATGCACAGACTCACAGCGGGCATGTTGATGCGATTTTTATAACCCAGGGCGACGGGTTACGACGGCGCTATGAGCAACTTGAACAGATCATGAACAGCCTGCGACATGAGTTCAATGATTATTTAAGCAAGTGGATGTAGGATATAACTTATACCAACCTGAAGCAAAAAATACAATCTGGAAGATTGTCATTCCGACGAAGGAGGAATCAATACGCTTTACCTCTGTGAGCAGCACTCGAAGGTGGCCATTCGCCAAGAATTTCATGATTTAAAAATTTCAGTGAAGGATGAAGTGATCTTATCAATTCCTATTTTTTCTTCCTGCTCCATCCTTTGATTTCTTTTTCCCTGGCTATTGCGTTGTTTATATATTGTGTGCATTCGTAATAAACAAGATAAAAGCAGTTATTTCCCAGTAAAAGTTTTTGCATTTCCTTTATCAAGATAGTGTTCGAATACTCTTTGTTCTAGGTTGTTGGTTACTCCTGTATAAAGAACGGTCTTTTGATAGTTAGTAAGAATGTAAACGTAGTATTTTTGTATCCTAACATTTCTTCATGTTTTTGAAATTGATCAATTCATTTATATTCTCCAAATACACATCTCAATTCATCAGCTATTTCACCAAGTGTAATTTTATTTTCTACTGCTTCTATTACAACAGGCATGAGGTTTTCGCCGCTAACTGCTTTATCGTTTAACTGTTGTAAAATCTGATCTACTTTTGCTCTATCCCTGGTGTTTCTTAATCTTGTCAATTTATCAGACTGTAGTTTTCTGATGCTATCATCGATTTTAAAAACAGGAATCGGCACTTCGTCTTGTATCTGGAATTTATTTACACCGACAATTATTTTCTCATTCGTTTCCACTTTGCGTTGATGTTCGTATGCACTGCGGGCAATTTCATTTTGTATAAATCCTTCTTCAATTGCACTAACACTTCCACCCATTGCATCGATCTTTTCAATCAGTTTCCAGGCGGCCGCTTCCATTTCATTGGTTAACGATTCAATAAAATAGCTGCCCCCGAGCGGATCTGCTGCATCTGTTGCGCCGCTTTCAAAGGCAACAACCTGTTGAGTACGTAATGCAATTCTTGCCGCTTCCTCTGTTGGTAAACTCAAAGCTTCATCATATCCATTTGTATGCAATGATTGAGTTCCTCCCAGTACAGCAGCCAATGTCTGAATGGTAACTCTTGAAATATTATTTAATGGTTGCTGTGCTGTTAGGGTGCTGCCCCCGGTTTGTGCATGAAATCGAAGCATCATCGCTTTTGGATCGGTAGCGCCAAGCTCTTTCATCATTTTTGCCCACATCCTTCTTGCCGCCCGGAACTTTGCTACTTCTTCAAACAAATTATTATGAGCATTGAAAAAAAAGGAAAGTCTTTTGCCAAAGACATTTATGTCTAATCCTTTTTCAAGCGCTGCTTGTACATAGGCTTTTCCATTGCTTAATGTAAAAGCAATTTCCTGCACGGCAGTACTTCCTGCTTCACGAATATGATAGCCACTTATAGAGATCGTATTCCATTTTGGTAACTCATGACTGCACCATTCGAAAATATCAGTAACGATCCGCATGGAAGGTTTTGGGGGATAGATGTAAGTTCCCCTGGCAGCATATTCCTTCAGAATATCATTTTGTATTGTACCAGAAATTTTTTTCAGATCAGCACCTTGTTGTTTTGCTATTGCTACGTAAAGTGAAAGAAGTATAAAACCTGTAGCATTAATTGTCATTGAGGTCGAGACATCTTCCAGCTTTATTTTATCAAACAAAGCTTTCATATCTTCTATTGAATCGATCGCAACACCAACCTTACCTACTTCACCTTCTGCAAGCGGGTGATCGCTATCGTAGCCGATTTGTGTTGGCAGATCAAAAGCAACACTTAACCCGTTCACTCCTTGCGATAATAGATAATGATAGCGGTTATTACTTTCTTCCGCAGTGCTGAACCCGGCATATTGACGCATCGTCCACAATTTGCCACGATACATATCCGGCTGTATGCCGCGGGTAAATGGAAATTCTCCGGCCCCCCCACCCCCCGATGGGGGGATTGCTGGAACATCATCATCAGTGTAAATTTTTTTTATTTCAATCCCGCTGTCCGTGAATTTTTTAAAAGGCTCTTTCATTCTTAGGAGTTTTAAGCCCTCCCTTTGGGAGGGTTTGGGTAGGCTGCTATTTCATCAACTTCCTCGCTTCATAATTCAATGCTTCCAATACAATATTGTGTAATGCTTTTTTATCCTGTGCAATGATCACTTCCATTATTCTCTTGCCAAGATCATAACCTCTTGCATCTGCTGGCAATGTTTGAGCAATCTGGTTTATAATAAGCATGTTTTGTTCTTTTAAATTATTTACAGCCTGCCATGCTACCGGGCTTACATAAATCTGTTGTGAACTATTGTACTCAAATTCCTGTTTAATACTTTCCAGCATCAGGAGTTGCATTTCTTTTGCTGTGATCCCCGGCTGATTGGCGCGGCTTACGATATTGGGCAAAGCAACTCGCTCAGTAAGAATGACCAGCCGTTCATAGGCCTGTAACTGCAATGGTCTTGTCGTAAAACCCGGATCTGCATTTTTTCTTGTATCCTGTTTTGAGTACAATAAATAAAAGGTCAACAATGAGAGTAAGACGGCAAAAGTGGAAAGGATGAGAGTTAGTGTTTGGGTATCCATAGATTTTGTTTAAACTTAGCAAAAATACAGGCAAAAGACTTTCTTTTCGGAATTAGAAAATAGGCTTCGTTTTTGTTTTTTATTTTTGCAGATAAATAAGATTAAAATGGTAATAACAGAGAGCAAACCGGTGACCATGACAGAAGGAGCTATCAGGCAAATAAGAAAGCTGATGGAGCAGGAAGGCTTTGATACAACACAAAAACTAAGGGTGGGAGTGAAGGGCGGTGGCTGCTCAGGTATGTCCTATATACTCGGGTTCGATCAGTCTACTGAAAAAGATAAGACATTTGAGATCGAAGGCATCGGCTGCATCATGAATTCAGCTCACGAAATGTATGTGTTTGGTATGGAGATCGATTGGCAGGATGGATTAAATAACCGCGGCTTTACTTTCAAAAATCCTAATGCAGCCACCACTTGCGGCTGTGGTACCAGCTTTGGAGTCTAAATGATTATCAATTTTTTTAAGCAAAATAAAACCCCTGTTATTTGCAGGGGTTTCTTTTTATAATCAAAAACTTATTAGCTTTTTGCTGTAGCAGGTTTTACCGCAGGTTTTTGAGCGGCTGCTGTAACAGCCTCAGTTTTACCTAGTGCTTTACCTTTTGCAAGGTCGACAAGCAATGGGGCCGCAACAAAGATCGAAGAATATGTACCGGTAATGACACCGATCAACATGGCAAATGAAAAGCCTCTTGTTACTTCTCCACCGAATATAAAGAGGATAAGAATTGTGAGGAACACTGTTAATGATGTCATGATCGTACGGCTCAATGTATCATTGATAGCCCTGTTGATAATATTTTCTTTTGACTCGCCTTTCATTGTGCCGCTATATTCACGTATCCTGTCAAATACGATCACAGTATCATTCATCGAGAATCCAATAACCGTTAGTATCGCCGCGATAAAATGCTGGTCAAGTTCTAATGGGAATGGAACTACATTTTTTAAGAAAGAGAATGCTGCTAGTGTTACTAATACGTCGTGTAGCAAAGCCACAATAGTACCGAGTGAATATCTCCAGTCGCGGAAGCGGATAAAAATATAAAGGGCGATGATCAGCAATGAAAAGATTGTTGCATTTCTTGCTCCTCTTTTCAAATCATCAGAAATGGTTGGTAAAACTTTCTTTGAACCAAGTTTATTTTGTGTGTCAAATTGCGCAAAGCTTACTCCATTCAGGTGATTCTTTAGACCATTGTACAATTGAGTTACTACAAGTGAATCAACAACAGGACGTGGGTCATTGATCAGATATGATGTAGTAATATCAAGCTGGTTATTTAACCCTACGGTTTTAATAGTAGGATTTTCCTGTAATGCAACTTCAAGATCTTTCCGTACTCCTTCTACATCTAATGGTTTTGATTTATCAAACTGGATAGTGTAGCTGCGTCCTCCTTTAAATTCAACCCCTTCGTGAAAGCCATTAAAGAGGGCACCAATACCAAGTGCAAGTACAACAAAAGAGATCATGTAAGCATATTTTCGGTATTGTATGAATTTGAAATTGGCATGTTTAAAGATCTTACGACTAATGCCTGTAAAATATTCAAGGTGTTTCTTTTTACTGGTAAACCAATCACTCACCCAACGGCTTACTAGGATACCGCAGAACAATGAAAGCAGGATACCGATGATCTGTGTTGTTGCGAAGCCTTTTACCGGACCTAAGCCAAATGAAAATAGAATGATAGAGGTAAGCAACACGGTTACGTGAGCATCGAGTACTGGTGGTAAAGAACGACGATAACCATCGGCGATCGCAACCTGGTAACTTTTCCCTCGGGTTAACTCCTCTTTGATCCGTTCATAAATGATAACGTTGGTGTCAACAGCCATGCCGATCGTAAGTACAAGACCAGCAATACCCGGTGCTGTAAGTGTGGCGCCGAATGAAGTTAATACCCCAACTGTAAAAAGCAGGTTTAGTATCAGTGCAATGTTTGCGATCCATCCGCTGGTATTATAATAAACCAGCATCAGTAAAAAGATAACAACAAAGGAAATGATGAAAGCCATAGATCCACCGCGAATAGCTTCAGCACCTAACGTCGGGCCAACCACCTGTTCCTGTACGATCTTTGCCGGTGCAGGCAGTTTACCAACTTTTAAAATGCTGGCAAGGTCCTGTGCTTCCTGTACAGTAAAACTTCCAGTTATTCGGGAATCTCCACCTTCAATTTTTTGTTCTGCTACTGGTGCTGAATAAACAGTGTTATCAAGAACAATGGCAATAGGAATTCTATTCTTGGCGCTTTTGTCCGTAAGAATTGCCCAATCGCTGGCTCCTTTCTGATTCATACTCATCGTTACAATTGGATTACCAGAAAGTGGCTCATAATCCTGTCTTGCATTGGTTACAACATCACCTTCGATAGGTGCCTTATCAAGACCATACGTCTTGATAACATATAATCCTACATAATCATTTTTCTTTTCGGTTTTTGGATCAGTCTCGGCTATACCATAGACAAGTCTCGCATCACCCGGAAAATTAGCCACCATGTTCAAATATCTTCTAACTGTACCCGTATCTTTTATTTTCACACGTCCGATAGGCGCAGAGTAAGAAACTTTACCAGTTGTTTGATCCTGGAATGGAGGTATGAACTCTATATACTCGCCAAGCGTTTTTCTTTTATCTCCCGACGTTTGAGCAGCCGTGGCACTGCCTGTAGGTGTTGCTGGTGTTTGCCCGCTTAGGATATCTGAAAGATTTTGATTTTTTCCGGCGGTATCACTTTTTTTACCTGTAGTGTCTTTAATTCCAGTTGTATCTTTTGCGTTCAGTGCATTTAAAGTTGAATCAGTTTTTCCGCTCATCAGGTCATTAAATGCTTTTTCCGCTGCCACTAACTCAGTTTGTAATTCTCCAATATTATAGACTTCCCAAAACTGAAGATTAGCGGTTGACTGCAGATATTTCCTTACTCTTTCTTTATCATCAACACCGGGCAGATCAACTGTAATAATTCCTTTTGCCTGGTCAAGGTTAATATAAGGCTGAGCTACACCAAACTGATCGATCCTGGTTTTTATTCTTTGATAAGTTCTGTTAATTGCGTCCCCCGCTTCCTTGCGAATTACTTCAAGTACTTTGTCATCCGAAGCGTTGATGGGAATTTGATCAGCATTGGCAGCGGAAAAAATGCCGGCCATTTTCCCATCACCTGCAATGCTTTTAAATTCCTGGGCAAATATGGAGATGAAATCTTTATCACTATTTGCTTTTTGCCTGTTGGCTTCATCAAGAGCTTTTAAAAACTGGGGATCTCTTGATTTATTACTCATTGTACGTATCAACTCGGTAAGTTCTACTTCCATTGTTACACTCATACCACCTTGCAGATCGAGACCAAGATTTAATTCTTTTTCTCTTGAGTACTCATAAGTATTTCCAAACCATGTGATCTTTTCTTCTTTTGTACTGTCAAGAAGTTGATTAAGGCGGGTCCTGTAAAGTGTTTTAAGTGTGTCAGTATAATCAGCAGATCTTGAAAACTTTCTTGCCTCGGGATAAGTTGCGTTCATATAAGCCTGGGCACTGTTGGCCATTTTGCTTTCATGTTTGTTTACAAACCAGGTGAATGAAAGAAGCCAAACTGAATAAATAATAAGCAGAATTGCAAACACAGCTACTAAACCTCTTAATTGCATACGGGATAGATTTACTTTTATTGCCTCATTGCCAATTCCCACAGTGGTTTGGGCAAGCGGCTGGGATTTTTTTTAGGAGGGCAAAGATAGGGGTTTCAAGATGATTAAGGAAACCCTTTATAGCTAATTTTCTCAGTCAAAATCAAGATTTTGAAGCTGGTTTTATAAGAAAGGAAACACCATAACTGAGCGAGGAAATAAACAGAAAAACGCCCATCAAAATCCAGATCATTTTTTTACTTTTCTTGGTAGCAAGATAGTGCTGTTCAATAATTTTTACAGGTAAATCCAACTTTCCGGATCTCATCATTGTTCTGATATAAACGGCTTCGTCTATAGTAAAGTCTCCGGTTATCCTGGCATTGCCTCCTTCGATTGGCGATTCAACTACCGGAGCACTAAGTACAAAATCATTTATAAGTATGGCAATCGGTCGGCCAACATTTCTTTCTGTCATTCGGTGCCATGCTTCTGCGCCACGGGCATTAAAAGCAAACATAATAATATTATGGCCAGTTGCCGGTTCAATGTCAAGCTCTGCATTAAAAATTTGTTCCCCCGTTGGATTAGAACTGAAACTTTGATCGTCAATTTTCAATGCATATATTGTCAGCAGTGAATCATTTTTAGATGAGCTATAGTCATAATTACCGTAAGCAAATTTTAAAGATTCTGGAAAATTCATCATGATCTTCTCGTCACTAAAAATATCATTTAAGTAGGCCGTATCATTTTTTTTAATAAAACCGAGACCTGCGGGAAATATTACTTTTCCATTACTTTGTTGGAACGGTTGTGAAAAACTGATCAATTCTATAAGTTTACCATATCCATTTTTCTTGGCCAATTCTGATACTTCCATTTGAGCAGATAATAGGTTTGTATCTGGTTTTAATGTTTCCAGGTATTTTTTTCTCCTTTTAGTAAGTTCTTCTTCAGCCGTGACAATGAAATTTTGGATCTCATCCAGTCTAAAAACTTCGGTAAACTCAATTCCTGATGATCCGGTTAATAGCTTTTTAAAAGTAACAGTATCGTGAATATTTTTTGCAGATATACGAAAAGTATTTTTATCAATTTGTTGCGTTGAAGAAATGTTATAACCAACCCGGCTCCGTATCTGGCCTATCGTGGTTTTGATCAAATTGCTATTATCATTTCCATTGCCGACTTTTATTTCTAATTCGCCATTAAAAAACAGTTGATCTTGTAAAGAGTTCTTGCCCCCGTTTTCAAAAAATTTGATAAATCCTAAAGCAAACAAAAAAAATCCCGCACCGATCAATATTGAGATTGTAATTCTTTTCATTGCTGTAGTGGATATTTATTATTTTGTAACATGAAAATAGTATTTTCTTTTATTGTTTTTTCAATTGTTTTACTTGCTTGCTCAACGACAAATAAGAACACTATTTCTGTGAATGCCATAAATAATAACACAGATAATTTTATTATCAACTTAATGAAGCAGAACTCCCCTTTGTTCGACTCAGTTCTTGGTGATATTTATCAAAACAGGTTGCAAATTATTTATACGCAGATAGATCGTAAGAAAAACGGGAAACCAGATTTCACCGATCACTACTTTAATGTCAACGATTCATCCTATTTCTATCCGGCATCAACGGTAAAACTGCCTGTTGCAATCCTGGCCTTGCAAAAATTAAACGAATTAAAGATCCCAGGCCTCGATAAAAATACGACAATGATATCTGAGGCTGATTACAGCGGTCAATCTGAAGTATACAACGATCCTTCCTCACCAGATGGGCGCCCAACTATTGAACATTATATAAAAAAGATATTATTGGTTAGCGATAATGATGCATTTAACCGGCTGTATGAATTTCTTGGGCAGGACTATATCAATAATACGTTGCACAAAATGGGTTATAAAGAAGTGCAAATTGTTCACCGTCTTGATATCAGTTTAACAGAGGATGAGAACAGGCATACCAACCCTGTAAGATTCTTTGACACAAGCGGCAAGCTTATTTATCAAAAACCGTTGGTGGCAAGCAACCTTGTGTATGCAATACGAAATACTAGAATGGGAGTGGGTTTTTATCGTGGCGGAGAATTAGTGAATGAGCCATTTGATTTTTCAAAAAAGAACAGGATGTTGTTAACAACATTACATAGTATCGTTCGTAGCATTATGTTTCCTGAAGCAGTTTCAAAAAAACAACGATTCAATCTTACAAAAGATGATTATGAGTTTTTAAGGAAATACATGTCGATGACGCCGCTTGAATCCAAATTCCCTTTTTATGACAATGAAAACTATTGGGATAATTATGTAAAATTTTTATTCTATGGAACTGAAAAAAATACCGCAGAAAAAGGGATCCGGATATTTAATAAAGTGGGGGATGCTTATGGGTTTTTGATCGATGCCGCTTATATCGCGGATTACAATAATAACATTGAATTCATGTTGAGTGCCGTCATTCATTGCAACAGCGATGGCATTTTTAATGATGATAAATATGATTATGATGATATTGGCTTTCCATTTATGAAACATCTTGGCCAGGTGATCTATAAGCATGAATTAAAAAGAAAAAAGAAAGTAGATCCTGATCTCAGTGAATTCCGATTTAATTATACCCAGTAAACAGGTGTTAGTCCGATAAATAAGTATTTTTGTTTTTTTAAATAAACTATTAATGCAAGCAATTGTAGAACCCGTGCAACTATCTTCTTTACTAGATCGTTTTGCCGAACCAGAAACATTAAAAATGGCCAAGCTCGGCCGTGACCTCAGAGCAAAAGGTGTTGATGTAATTGACCTTAGTTTAGGTGAACCTGACTTTGATACACCACAGCATATTAAAGACGCTGCAAAAAAAGCAATTGATGATAACTGGAGTCATTACCCGCCGGTTGCCGGTTACCCCGATCTGCGCGAAGCAATTTGCCAGAAATTTAAAAGGGATAATAATTGAGATTATAAGCCGGAAAATATTGTTGTTTCTACAGGTGCAAAACAAAGTCTTGCCAATGCCATACTTGCATTGGTTGATGTTGGTGATGAAGTGATCATTCCGGCTCCGTTTTGGGTTTCGTATTCTGAGTTGGTAAAAATTGCGGGTGGCGTGCCCGTGATCGTAAGAACAGCGATTGAAAATAAATATAAGATCACACCGCAACAGTTAGAAGAAAGTATCACTGAAAGATCAAAAGTTGTTTTGTTTTCTTCTCCCTGCAACCCAAGTGGTGCAGTTTATGCGAAGGAAGAATTGAAACAATTGGCTGCTGTTTTGGAAAATCATCCTAACATTTCTATTATTTCAGATGAAATATATGAGTACATAAATTTTGT
>DASTZB010000630.1:0-12443 GCA_035764525.1 Chitinophagaceae bacterium
CGATTGATCAGATCTCGAATGGAAGGGCAGAGTTAGTAGCGGGGCGGGGTAGTTTTATTGAGTCATTTCCTTTGTTTGGCTACAGCCTTGATGATTATGATGAATTGTTTGAAGAAAAGCTTGAGTTGTTATTAAAAATAAATAAGGAGAACCCCATTACATGGAAGGGTAAGTTCAGGCCGGCATTGAATAAACAATTGATATTACCCCGTGCGGTCAATGATCATCTTAATATTTGGATTGCTGTTGGCGGTACGCCGGAGTCAGTGTTGCGTGCCGGCAAACATGGATTACCCGTGATCTTTGCTATCATTGGCGGTAACCCTGTCCAGTTCAAGCCTTTGTTTGAATACTACAAGAATGTGTACAGTCATTTTAAACATGATATGAATAAATTCCAGGTGGGTGTACACATGCATTCTTTTTTTGGTGATGATAGTGAACAAATTGCTGATGAATATTATCCAATCTATTCAGCACAAATGGATAGGGTAGGACGTTCCCGGGGATGGCCTCCCTTTCAAAAACAACAATACCTTGCTGGCAGAAGCCGGAATGGGCATTTGATCATTGGCGACGCAAATGAATCCATTGATAAAATTTTGCACATGCATGAACTGTTTGGTCTTACACGTTTTTCCGCACACATGGACGTAGGCGGGCCTTCGCATAAGTTAATGATGAGATCAATAGAGATATTCGGGACTAAGATCGCTCCGAAAGTAAGAGCGGCGTTGAAGAAGGTAAATCATACGATATAAATGAATAGGAGTTTTGTTATCTTGAACACATGAAAATAATGAAACGTATATTTCTTCTTTTGCTTGCAATCATTGTGCTTGTTGGAATTTATTTCTGGGTTAAGTTTCTCATAAATAACCAGGAAACTAAAACAATGAATGAAGCTGCAAGAAAAAATGTAAGCGGCAAATTCATTCAATTAACTTCCGGCACTACACATTATGAAGCAGGTGGTCCAGACACAGGGAAAGTTGTGATCCTTGTTCATGGCTTTAGTGTTCCATATTATATATGGGATGGCACTTATGATAGTCTTGTCCAGGCAGGATTTCATGTAATTCGGTACGATGAATTTGGCAGGGGGTTTTCTGATCGTCCTAATGTTACTTATGATGCTGTCTTGTATAGAACACAATTACATGATCTGGTCACTTCACTAAAATTAAAGAGTCCGGTGAGTTTGGCCGGTGTTTCATTTGGCGGTGCAGTGGTATCAGATTTTGTTGTTCATTATGCGCAACTGATCGATAAAATAATTTTGATTGACCCTGTCTATTCTTTCGGCAAAATAAATGACCGGGAAATAATAGCGAATTATAAGATGGCCATTGATCACGAAAAACAGGCGGCAGGACAATTAGATGACTTTAAATATCCCGAACAATTTCCGGGCTGGGTAGATAAATACAAAGTGCAGATGCAGTACAAAGGATTCAGGCATGCATTGATCTCAACAAGAAATAATTATTCAAAAGATTCTATTATTTCAAACTATCATGTACTTAGCAGTTTTCAGAAAAAGATCTTATTAATATGGGGTAGGGAGGACCAAACAGTTCCTTTTCAATTCAGTGATTCACTCAGAAAAATATTGCCTGTGGATTTTTTCCCTGTTGATGATGCAAGACACTTGCCCTATTTGGAAAAACCGTCACTGGTTAATCAAAAGATTATTTCTTTTCTGAAAGAATAGTTTATAATTCGGTAAAGTGAAGTTTATGATTTGCCCCTAAATGGAAGTTGCAAATTAATTCTTCAAAATTTTAAACTCCACTCTTCGGTTCAGCTGCCTGCCTTCTGGGTTATCACTTCCATCGGCATTTGAATTGGGTGCTACGGGCAATGTTTCACCATATCCCTGTGAAGTGATGCGGTTAGAGGCAATGCCTTTTGAGAGAACATACTCCATCACAGATCTAGCACGATTGTCACTCAATTTGAAATTGTATTCATCCGAACCATGGCTGTCAGTATGTGCACTCATTTCAATTTCAATAGCTGGATTTTCTTGCAATAATTTCACAACACGATCAAGCTCTACAAATGATTCAGGTCTTAGGTCCCATTTATCAAAATCAAAAAATACATTGTTTAGTCTTACTACTTGCCCGATCTCGATAGGAACCAGGTAGAGGTCTTTATGTATTTCTTTATAACCAACTTTTACCAGTGAGTCAAGATTCAGATTTTCTGATTGTGCAAAAAACTTATCAGCTGTCGCTCTTATCAAATAATTTTTATCATAAGGCAATACGATCTTGAAGGAACCGTCTATTGCACTTGATATTCCATTTCCTGCTTCCAGTCCGTCAGGCAAAGTTTCATAAATCAGCGAAGCACATAATGGTTGTTTTGTCTTTGCATTAAAAACATTTCCTGTTACCAACACAATCGGCTTTGGTCTTTCTTTTTCCAGTAGTTTCACCTTTACAATGTCAGATTCACCATACCCTCCTTCACTGTTTGTTAAGTATGCATATTCGCCACCGGCATCCAGTGTGAAGAATGCATCCCATTCAGGTGTATTGATAGGACTACCGAGATTAACCGGATCACTCCATTTTTGCCATGTCTTATCAAGTCGTTTGGTCATCCAGATATCATTATCACCAAGACCGCCGGGACGATCGCTGCTGAAATAAAGAGTTTCGCCATCTGAAGCTAAATAAGGAGTCATTTCATCATTATTAGGCAGGTTGATCTTTTTGCCAAGTGATCTTGGTTCAGACCATGTTCCATCCGGTAGTAAAAAACAGACATAAATATCGTTAAGAGAACTTCCTCTTTCTGGTGACATATAAAGCAAAAGGGTTTTTCCATCATGCCCCATGGTAGCTCCTGACCGTAAGCCTCTGTCATATTTTGTATAATTTCTTATCCTCAATGCTTCCGGTTTGCTCCAGTAACCATTTTCCTGTAGCCAGCACATGCTTACGCCATTCCCGGCGTAGTCTCCATTTACAAAAGCTCCTCTTATTAATATTCTATTGTTATCAGGTGATATCCAGAATACGGAATTGTAATATGTAGTATTAAGAGGATAACCAAGGTGTACCGCTTCGCTCCATGTGCCGGTACTATCCCGCATCGTAAACCAAATATCCTGTGAGTTACGAACGGAATTAAAGTTTGTGTTGTATGGATCATTCTCACGAATAAAAAACAACAAGTTGCCATCCGCCGATATGGTCGGTCTTAATTCAGAAAGAGGAGTATTGATCAGAGAACCCATATTTTCCACTTTGATTATGGTAGAAGATGTAATGATGTTTTCTTTTTGTTGTATAAGGCGTGCAGTATCACTATGGGTGGTATCAATGCCTGGTTGCGCAGACGAGGCTTGAAAATATAAACTCAGGAGAAAGCAGTAAATGGCTTTTTTCATGGGATGGATTTGCCAGCGAAAAATAATAAAACAATACGACTCGCCACATTGTAAACTTACCTATGGTTTTTCCTTGCTGGCCTAGTGTTTGTTACAGTTTATAAAGAATTTTTATGAAACCGAGGGATCAATTAAACCTGATGGATAAGATCATCCGTGAACTGGATGATCTGAAGAACAGCCAGACTTCAGTATTAAAAAAGATCTCACAAATAGAAGCTGATAATATTAATCTTGGTGTTGATCTGTTAAGCAATGGCCTTCCGGAAATACACGAAGAAGTGGATCATGCATTAGCCAAATCATCAGCATTGCTTGAACAATTTACAGAACATAGGAACAAATACGAACAGGACAATCAGCAATCGCTTTCACAAGAATGAATTTTTTTTTGCCTGATCTGCGAAGTTACAAGTATGGTTTAGGGATCGATTGCTCAATAATGAACAGAACCCTGAACACTTCACTTCACTCAGTGCAGGCTGTGCGTCGCAACTGTAGTTTAATAGTAGTAATACAGTTGAATAAATAATCTTTCTAAGAACATTCATTTAAGAAATAAAAAAGGAGACTGAATTTTCAGTCTCCTTGGCCTTTATATAGTGTTTATTTATAGCAAACTTTTTAACCGCAATTAATAAGTTGCTTTAATCTCTACCCTGCGATTTTTAGTACGTCCTGCAGTCGTGTTATTATCTCCAATTGGCATCGATGAGCCAACTCCTTCTACTTCGATCCGGTCTGCACTAATTCCTTTGCTTACCAGGTATGTTTTTACAGCAGTTGCACGTCCTTCGCTCAATTTATTATCAGCATCCTTCTCCATATTATCAGTGTTTCCTTCAATTTTAATCTTAAGATCCGGATTATCTTTCATAACTTTTACGATCTTATTTAATGAAGCAGTTGAAGTTGATGAAAGTTTTGCACTGTTTGAACTGAAATAAACACTCTGACCAGCAGCGGCAAGTGCTTTGCTGACTTCTGCGGGCACCTCAGGAGTATCGGGACAGCCATTATTTTTTGCTACACCCGGTACATCAGGACATTTATCTACATCGTCATTAATACCATCTTTATCTCTGTCAGAAATCGGGCAACCATTATTACTTGCTGGTCCTGCCTCGCTTGGACATTTATCTTCTTCATCATTAATACCATCTTTATCCGTATCTGGGATTGGGCAGCCATTGTATTTAGCTAAACCCGCCTGGTTAGGACATTTGTCTTCTTCATCGTTGATGCCATCTTTATCCGTATCCGGAATAGGGCAACCATTATATTTGGCAGTTCCACGTTCATTCGGACATTTGTCTGCTTCGTCATTGATACCATCACCATCGGTATCTGGTATCGGGCAACCTTCATATCGTTCAAGGCCTATAACACTCGGACATTTATCTTTTTTGTCAATAACTCCATCCCCATCTGAATCAGCTTCTACTTTTTTACCAAATAACCTGAACTTTAATCCTGCCTGGATGTTTTGATTTTTGTATTTCATTTCATCACCATGAGTGCCGGAATTATCCATATTACTAATTCCAAAAATATAGCGTCCAAAAACTGTCACTCTACCATGTGGAAATGCTTCAAAACCTGCAAAAGCAGAGAAGCTGGTTTTTTTGAAATCGTCTTCCTGCGCATTATTAGTTTTGTCTTCAAAGGATGAAAACCAATCTAGTTGGGGACCGGCAGTGATCGCAAACTTTTCACCAGTGTGAAATTTCATTAATAATGGAACTGAGAGATACCGGATCTTACCATCATTAAGTAAGGTTGTAGTTGCATTATTAGAATGATAGCCATAAGAGCTATACATAAATTGAGGTTCAATTGAAAAACCCGTGGTCACAGGGAAATTGGCCCAAATTCCTGCAGACCAACCCGGCTCAAAATTGTAATCAATGTTAGAGGGATTATTTCCTGTAACTCTGAATTGGCTAAAATTAACCGCTCCCAAGAACCCGCCCGAAGCAGTGTAATGTTCTTTCACGATGTTCTGTGAATATATTGTTGCAGCTGCACAACAACAAGACAGAACGAATAGAGATACTTTTTTCATAAAGTAATTTTTAGATTTAAGAATGCTTGCACAAATTTTTGTTGTTTATAAATTTTATATAAAAATCATTTATCTAAAAGGCTGGATTCCAAAATTTATACCAATACAGGTATATTTTTTTAATGTTGCACTGCTTGTTCGTGGTTTCACCACTAAACCAATACGATTGGATGATATATTTAGTCTCAAAAAAAATATTTGTACATCTTGTCGTTAATGAGCTTAAAGCGAAACAGTTCGAATTTCATTGAGCTTTTTATTTTTAATCAGTAAATAACTCTACATTCTCAAATGAAGCGGCTATCATGATTGTATTAGATGGGTATGATTTATCTCATTTTGAATAGTTTGGCACGTTTTTAAAAGACTAAAATATAAATTGATTGTTGTGAAGAGATCCTGTAGAAATTATATATGAGAAAAATCATTTATTTTTTTGTTTTGCTTCATTTAATGCAGCCATTTTCAATAGTTGCACAATCCTCTGCCGCTAAAGTTTTGAAAGAAGAACAGGGGAAGTTTTTCCACCAACTCAATTATGTTTCGATTGATTCTATTATTGTGCATCAACTTTCCCATTCTGTTAAGATAGAAGTTGATAGTATTTATTCATTCATTATATCAGATAACGCATTGCCTGCTGCTGAAAAAGAAAAAGCGATACTCAGCCTTGGTTATTTTATGAATGAGCTGAGTAAAAATATTGCACAGCAACGATCTGAGATGTATGATATTCCGGGTGCAATTCAATCCTATAAAAATATTTTGAAGGCATTGCTTTATCATAGATCTATTAATAACCTACTTATAGATCTGCCTCCGCGACGCACCCAAGTGCTGGCAGCTACTTTTAGCCAGTATAAAGAGCATGGTTTGCTTGATGATCTGGCGGTTTATAAACGGATGGCCTCCTCACCTGAATTTATTCTTAGTTTTTTGGAAAATGAACCGGGGTTTCGATATGCTGATTCTCTATTATTGATCGCAGCAGCATATGATCCATTAAAAATAGTTTTATACCTGAACCAACGAAAGACAGAGTTGGACGATAAAATTCGTAATACAAAAAATATATACCTCCAACAAATTATATCACTTGCCGCAGACAGAAATGCATCTGAGGTGTTGCCTTTCGTATTAGCGATAGCAGAAAATAGAACTACTAAAGAAGAGATACTGGAGACAAGAAAGGATATCGTTAAATATTTTCAACTGCTGGTTAACACAACGAAGGAATCAGGAGAGCCAGAGGGTCCATCTTTTATTTTTCAAAAATTGTTACGGAAGGGCTTAAAAGAAAAATCTCTTTCTTTTTATGTAAACGAGATGAATGAGCTACATAGCGCTCCCGATGGGATTCGCTTTGCCTCGGTAAAAGGACTTCGACCAGAAGATATTTATTATATAATAACCAGCTGCGGCGATGAATTATACACTTCAAGTTTTCTTGGGTTGTACAAAAGACTAATGGAGAATTTCAAATCTCAATCCGCCGATTCATTATTCAGCATCGTACAATATGATAATTTCCGAATCTTCATGAGGATGGCTGCCAATTACAATGTGCTCACAGATTTTTTAAATAAGATGCCCGAGGAAAAAGCGGCAGCGCTAATAAATCGCTTTCTTTCCGGTATTGAAAGTGATACAAATTCAGGGCTTGAAAAAGCAATGGACATTGGAGACTCATTCATAGGTCTTGATTCCGCTGTTGTAATCAGTGATATGATTCAAAAAGAATTACTAGCCAATTTAAATCGTTGTCAATCCGGCCAATTGTTTTTTGGTATGAGGTTATACAGTATTTTATTACAGGTGTTTGACCTGGTAAAACAAAAGAACTCTTTGAATAAATTATGGACAACACTTGGTAACTATGATTTGCTTGAACGAAAAGCCTTGCAAAACAAGAACGGTGAGATCATCCAGATGGTTTTATTTTATGGCGATGAAGATGGAATTGCATCATTCAAAAATTTTCAAAAACTGTTTACTGATACCACTAAATGGAAAACATCCAGGAATGAAAATTGGGTAACGGTTCGTTCGGTTTCAGAGCAACCCATTGTTATTTATGCAAATTTGCCTTTGGATTCGAAAGAAGAGTTGGATATCAAAGCGCAGGATTCATTATTTATATTTTTAAAACAAGAAGCTATCGAGCCGGTTGTTCTAGTTCATCGTGGTCATAGTTATCATCTTGATAATACCTTGAAAAGATTGACACCATCCGTCAGGCTTGCCATATTAGGTTCCTGTGGTGGGTCTAATAGTGCAATTAGTATTGCGAGTATCAATCCTGACGCACAGCTTATTGTTTCAAAAAAAACAGGATCAAAATCTATCAATGATCCGATCATTAATATTATTAACGAGACCTTACTCAATAGGGAAGATCTGTCTTGGCCAATAATATGGGAGAAGTTGTCTGCCCGCTTTAGCAATGATGAGTTTACACGCAACCTCTTTAGCGAATACATTCCTCCCGGAAAAAATGTAAGCCTTTTTGTACTTAAGCTTTTTAATTTTTACAATAGGGCAGCGTGATAAAGGTTGAGCTTTATCATATTTAATAACCACTCAGCTTGTAATTTATTTGTATTGAAATTCCCGAATTCATTTCTACCATTTCGTGGAAAATTACTGTATCAGGAACGCAATAAACATTGTGGATAAATTATTATTTTAATTACAAAGTTTCCAATAAATAGCAGGAAACTAACAGATGAGAGTCAATGTTGATATTTTTATTCATATTTCTCCAATAAAAGACCTAACTTTCGTCGGTTACGGTTGATGTGCCAGGCAGTAATTTCCTCCTTCTCTCTTACTATCTCCGTTCACAACCTTTTTTTATTTTTAATTCATAGCTTATGTAATCAAAGCTACTCATCTGATTACTATTTCATGACCGGAATAGGGTAATCAAATTTTTAAACAAAACGAAAATTTAAAATGGCATTTATAGATGACGTTTTACAAACGCCTGCATATGGATGGAAGGATGAAAAAGGCGAATTGATAAAACCGACGCGTAAACAATTATTCAGCGAATTTTTTTCACGTATTAATGTTTTTAGATCAAAAAGAAACTGGATATCATTTATCGGCTGGTTCATGATCATATGCATGATACCTTTTGCTTACTTTTTTTTGTTTCATTATATCTCGTGGACATTGCTGGCGATCTTTCTCTTGTATACTATGATCATTATGGGTACACATGGTACTATTTGGTTCCATCGTTATTGCACACATAAATCTTTTACGTTCCGGCATGGTATATGGCGTTTTATTACGCAGAATCTTGTTATAAAAACGATTCCTGAGGAGGTTTATGTTGTATCGCATCATGTGCATCATGCTAAAAGCGATGAGCCGGGTGATCCTTATAATGCCCGTGCAGGTTTTTTATACTGTTTTCTTGCCGAGGTAAACCACCAGGGCATTAATAAAAATCTTTCTGAAAAAGATTATGGCCGGGCTGCGCATTTTATGAAACACACCGGTGTTCAGATGAACTCATATTCAAATTATAAAAGATGGGGCTCCATTGCCACTCCATGGTATACAATAGCGCTTTGGTTAGGCAATTGGACGTTTTGGTATATGATATTTTATTCTATCGGAGGTCATGCGCTTGCCTGTACTTTTTTTACTGGTGCAATGTTCTGGATCACTTTTGTTAGAATATTCAATTACACCGGACATGGAAAGGGGGAAGATAAACATGTCGATGGATTAGATTTTGACAGGAGTAACTTATCGATCAATCAATGGCGGCCCGGTTATTTTGCAGGTGAATGGCATAATAATCATCATTTGTATCCTGCCAGTGCGAGGGCTGGCTTTTTATCGTGGCAACTGGATCTTCCGTGGGTATATATTTGGGTGTTATATAAATTAGGCGCGGTGAAATCCTTTCATGATTCCAAGCAGGATTTTTTGCAAAAAGTGTATGCCAAGAAAAAAAATGCCAAGGAATTACATAGGAAAATAGGCAATCCTGTCCTTAAATAGGCCTGATATCAAATTTTTCACCAGCGGTATTTACTCTCCAAAATTTTCCATTATCAATCAGTAATGCTTCAGAACGACCTTCTGCATGATGCACATCCACGTTAAAAAGCTTGCCATCATATAGTGACCTTATCTCATTTGCAATGATCGTATGACCTGTTGTAATAGCACGAACACCATAGATGTTCAGCGTGCTATCAATTTGTGTCATATTAGCTCTTGGCGCCTTATAATAATTCCTGTACCAAAACGGACCAAAGTCACTGTATATTAAATTCAATCGATCATCCGAATATTTATAAGTGGTATCCGTATAAAAAGGTCTTGTTATTTCATTCAGCTCCTTCAACGATATATTGAGCATATTCATGTAACCCGAAATGCCACCATGAGTGAAGAGAGTATTGCCAACACGTTCAACAACATTTTTAGTAGCAAGCCAACGACCTATTTCAGCATTCGGTCCAAACAATTGCATATAAGGCTTATTCATCAGTTGTGCATGCTGTATGTAACGTTCCTGTACATAGTCGAGCTCATCAGCCATGTTCATGATCTCGTGATTGCCCAATATATAATGCACATACCCCCCGGCAGCTTTAGCTTTTTCTTCCAATGAATAGATGAACCATAATACTTCTGTTACCATTACACCCCTGTCTACAAAATCGCCTACCAAGACAAGATGATCCTTACCAAATGTCCAATTGAAATTTTCATCAATCACCTTATTCCCTTGCAATAATTTTCTGAATGCCTCAAAATTTCCTTCGATATCAGATATTACCAGCATTTTTTTCACACCATTGTATTCCGTTTTCTCATTGCTGAGTTTCTGTTTTAATTGTACGTTGAAAGTTTTGCCCGGTATATCTGTGTTTACCTTCAGATTAATGCTGCCCCTCATTGAAGCCGGCAGACTATCTGTTTTTACTGATTTAGTACCAACATTATCTTCGATATATTTTACAAAAACAGAGTCGTTGCGATACAATACATAAGGACCATCAATTGTTGTTGGCTCTAATGACTGCTTTTTCATGTAAATTTTTTCTTCTGTATTTTGCGCAATGCAAAATGCAAATAATGTGGTGAATACTATCGCATTTGTTTTGATCATATCTTTTAACTTTCTTCTACGGTGAGACAATAATCAGACCTTTTTTATTCCCGGATGGTTGGATAAAGTAATAAATTAACACAAAGTTTTTTATATAAAAAAGAATAGAAAGCCACTTTTTCCCCACTAATTCTTCCTTATTTTTAAGTATAATTATTTCTTATGAAAAAATGCTTCTTTCCGGCCCTGATCTTTGTCGGTATTAACCTTAATGCGCAGCAGACCTATTGGCAGCAGCAACTGCGTTACACAATTACTGCCGAATTAAATGATAAAGACAATAGTATTGCAGGGACGGAAACCATTCTTTATAAAAACAATTCTACTTCATCATTGGACTTTATATGGTTTCATATTTGGCCAAATGCTTATAAAAATGAGACAACAGCCCTCTTTCAGCAAATAAAAAATGATTCATCCCGCTCTAAAAAACTGGAAAACCCCGGCCATGGATATATTGATAAGCTTTCCTTTACCGTCAACGGCCAGCCTGCTAAAACAGAAGCACATTCAAATCCGCAATACATTGATATTACAAAACTGGTGTTGGAAAAACCGTTAGCTCCCGGCGATTCAATTAGTATTGCTACGCCTTTCTATGTATTACTGCCACATTATTTTTCCCGTTCTGGCTTTGATGAAGGTGAGTTTATGGCTTGTCAATGGTATCCCAAGCCAGCGGTGTATGATAAAAACGGCTGGCACGAGATGCCTTATCTTGATATGGGGGAGTTTTACAGCGAATATGCAACATATAACGTGAGTCTCACTGTGCCGTCTGAATACACTGTTGGCGCCACCGGAACATTGCAAACAAAAGAGGAGCTGGATGCATATAAAAGAATAGGGTTGGAAAATAACAAGGATCGTAGAGGAAAACCTGTTTTATACAAACCGAGGTCGGCGACACCTACTAAAACACTAAAGTATTATGCGGAACAGGTCCCTGATTTTGCCTGGTTTGCTGATAAAGATTTTGTAGTACAATATGACACGCTTCAATTATCATCAGGTAAAGTAGTGGATGCTTTTTCCTATTATCATAATAAAAAAAATACGATCTGGGAAAATAGTATTGACTATGTAAAGGATGGGGCACGCAAATACAGCAAATGGGTAGGAGAGTATGGATATCCGGTGGTGCAGGCAGTAGAAGGCCCTGCTAATAATTCAAGTGGTGGAATGGAATACCCAATGATAACACTTATTACAAGCCCGAGTGCAAAAAAGGAGGCGTTGGATGGTGTAATTGCTCATGAGATCGGGCATAATTGGTTCATGTCAATGCTAGGCAGTAATGAACGACTTCACACATGGATGGATGAAGGACTGAATACCTATGTTCAATTCAGATATGAAGCAGAGAAATATCGGTACAATTCTATATTTGGAGATGAAGTACCTGCAGATCTGAAGAAACTTCCTCCGGATAAATTTTTGGAAATAATATATGATGCAATTGGTAAAAGCCTGCCGATGCAATCAGCGATGGAAACTCCTGCAGATAAATTTCCTAATAGTGATGAGTACGGACTCGTGTCGTATGTAAAAACAGCATTATGGCTTTACATGCTTGAAGCAACCGTGGGTAGAGACAAGGTTGATGCTGCTTTACAGAACTATTTTGTTAAATGGAAATTTAAACATCCCGAGCCAGCAGATATGCAAGCCGCTTTTGAAGAGGCAATTGGCGCCAGCCTGGCAAAGTTTTTTGAACTTACTAAAAAGGAAGGCGCCTTTGAATAACGTTTCAGTTATCAGAAATAAGTTTAAGATAAGTAGTGTAAATCTCCATCCCGGATTTTTATTTAATTAAATAAGATTTATATTTC
>DASTZB010000631.1:0-3198 GCA_035764525.1 Chitinophagaceae bacterium
TAATTGCATTAAAATAACAGATTAAGGTGAATAAATTGAACTGGAGAATTTTATTGATTGTCATTGGTTCCCTATTGACGGTTCACCTTTCATTTGCTCAGGTAAAAACCAGGTTAACCAATAACTGGGAATATATAAAGCAGGATCTTGGCGGGATTTGGGAAGCGGTTCGACCGGTGAAGAAAGGAAATCCTGAAGAAATTCCATTATGGACAACAGTTTCATAAACATGCAAAGACTTTCGATCATATTATTTCTGTTGATAACTCAAGTGAGTATAGCACAAGTAACCACTGATGATCCGAATTTGAAATTGTGGTATAGTAAACCAGCTACGATATGGGAAGAAGCTTTACCACTTGGTAATGCAAAAACCGGTGCAATGGTTTTTGGAGGAATTGCAAAAGAAAGATTCCAGCTAAATGATAATACATTATGGTCAGGATATCCCAATCCGGGCAATAACCCTGATGGACCAAAATATTTGCCAGTGGTAAGAGAGCTGGTATTCGCCGGCAATTATGATAGTGCTGCTGCTGTCTGGAAAGCACACATGCAGGGTCCATATTCAGCGAGATATTTGCCACTGGCTGATCTCTGGATAAATTTTCCAACACCGGATACTATTGCTAATAATTATTATCGTGATCTTGATCTGAACAACGCCATTGCAACAGTCAGATATGAATTGGCAGGAGTTAATTACAAAAGAGAAACATTTATCAGTCATCCTGATAAAGTGATGATCATACGGATAACTGCTGATAAAAAAGGGACTATCAATTTTATCGCTTCAGTTACAAGCAAATTAAAATATCAAACTACTGCGATTAGTAATGATCAATTATTATTAAAAGGTAAGGCCCCGATGCATGTTGCTAATCGGGATTATGAACCTGAACAAATAGTATATGATGAAGCAGAAGGAATGAATTTTGAAGTACACGTAAAACTAGTGACAGAAGGCGGGACAATAAAACAACAAGAGAATGGGTTGAGTGTGACAAATGCAAATGCTGTTACTATTTATCTTTCTGAAGCAACAAGTTTTAATGGATTTAACAGGTCACCGGGAAAAGAAGGAAAAGATCCATCGGTTGAGGCGAAGGCGAATCTTAATAAAGGATTACAAAAAAGCTATTCTCAATTAAAAGCTGCACACGTTAAAGACTATCAATCATTATTCAAACGAGTTGAAATAAATCTTGGAGTTGATTTGCAAAAAGTAAAAGAGCCGACTGATGAAAGATTAAAACAATATGCTGCTTCACCAGACGACTATCAGCTACAAAGCTTGTATTACCAGTTTGGAAGATATCTAATGATCGCTTCTTCAAGACCCGGTTCCCGTCCAACAAATCTGCAGGGTATCTGGAACGATAATGTACAACCACCCTGGGGCAGTAACTATACAACGAACATCAATACGGAAATGAATTACTGGCTGGCTGAGAATACCAATCTTTCAGAATGTCATCAACCATTGTTTGATTTTATGAAAGAGCTGGCGGTAAATGGTGCTATTACGGCAAAGACAAACTATAATATTAATGAGGGCTGGGTAACGCATCATAATTCTGACTTGTGGGCTAAAACATCACCACCTGGTGGAATGGGATGGATTGATCCAAGAGCAATGCCGCGATGGAGTTGCTGGCCAATGGCCGGTGCATGGTTCAGTACTCATTTATGGGAACATTATTTATTCACAGGGGACAAAAAGTTTTTGCAAACAGAAGCATATCCTTTGATGAAAGGCGCTGCTCAATTTCTTTTGCATTGGTTAATTAAAGACCCGAAAACAGGTTATCTGATTACTAATCCATCTACTTCTCCCGAGAACACAATGAAGGTGAATGGAAGAGAATACCAGGTAAGCATGGCAAGTACAATGGATATGTCGATCATTCGTGAATTATTTACTGCGGTTATTAAATCTGCAGATATTTTAAGAACAGATATCGATTTTAAAAACAAACTGATAAAGGCGAAAGAAAAATTATATCCTTATCACATTGGTCAGTATGGACAATTGCAGGAATGGTTCAATGACTGGGATGATCCGAATGATAAGCATCGTCATCTTTCTCATCTATTTGGTTTATATCCCGGAAGCCAGGTCACATTAAGCTCAACACCTGAATTAGCTGCGGCTGCAAAGCAATCTCTTTTTCATCGTGGTGATATAAGCACAGGTTGGTCCATGGCATGGAAAATAAATTGGTGGGCACGATTGCAGGATGGCAATCACGCCTATAAAATTTTAAGCGATGCATTTACTTATATCAACCCGAGGGAAACAAGAGAAGTAATGGGTGGTGGAGGAACTTATCCGAACCTGTTTGATGCACATCCTCCATTCCAGATCGATGGAAATTTTGGAGCAACGGCCGGTATTACGGAAATGCTTTTGCAAAGTCATAATGGAGAGATTTCGTTATTACCTGCATTACCGGCTGCATGGAAAAATGGATATGTAAAGGGAATTAAAGCAAGAGGAAATTTTACCTTGTCGATTAACTGGAAAAATGGAAAATTAGCACAAGCAAAAATTTATTCTGGCATCGGCGGTGTTTGCAGGGTCAGTTCATTACAACCCGTAAAGGTGATTGAAGCAAAATCAAAACCCGCAACAGGAAATAGTTTAAATGGATTAAATACTGTTTATGGAAAACCTCCATATGAAAAAAATGAAAATGCACGTTTGGTTGAATTAAATATTCCAAAACGTTATACAATTGAATTTATAACTGAGAAAGGTAAAATATATACAATCGTTCCTTTATAATGAAGAGCATGTTTAATTATAGAAATATTTTTGTGATCGTATGCATGTTGATGTCGTTTGTTTCAATTGCACAACACCCACAACTGACCTGGTCTGAAGTTGCCCCAGGTGTGTGGAGAGGAGTTGCTGGTAAACCAGAAGATTATGATCTGTTGAAGGCCTCCGGCTCAATACCCAATAAAGATGCATTAGCAAAAATGTCTGCTGCTGGTTTTCCATTGTCTCAAAATGATATTTCCGGAATGATCAATGATGCTAAAACCTGTTTGCGTTTTCCATTAGAAAAAGAAGAACAGCTTTATGGTTTTGGATTGAATTTTCAAACAGTTCATCAGCGTGGAAAGATATTGCAACTGCACATGGATCATTATGGTGGAAAAGATAATGGTCGTACGCATGCTCCTGTTCCA
>DASTZB010000632.1:0-26176 GCA_035764525.1 Chitinophagaceae bacterium
CCAGGTTTTATCAATACGGGAGTTGGAATATATCGAAGCAACAAGAGTTTTAGGTTTCTCACATTTCAGAACGATCTTTCGCCATATACTTCCGAATATCATGGGACCCGTTTTAGTGATTGCTGCTTCCAATTTTGCATCTGCTATTGTTATTGAAGCTGGGCTAAGTTTTTTAGGAGTAGGCGTACAACCACCCCAACCAAGCTGGGGTCTGATGATAAAAGAAAATTATAGTTTCATAATAACACAAAACCCGATGCTTGCTTTAGCACCGGGCTTTGCTATAATGTTACTTGTTCTTGCTTTTAATTTATTAGGTAATGGACTTCGTGATGCTCTGGATGTTCGCTAAGTAACTAAGGTTTTCTTGTATAACGGTAAGAGAGTGTCACAGTATTCGTTGCTTTTGTTTTAGAAGTAACGGTTACCGTTGTTACACAAACCACACCGGCTGGCGTGCCTGTAATAGTGAAATTATTATTAGCCGATGTTGATGATCTTGTTTCAGTGAAAAAATTTGTAGTTGATCCATCAGGCGCAACTTTCACATCAATGGTAACGCCTTGCGAAGGCATAGTAGAGGTAATAGAAACAGTAAGTGGAAAATCAATTTGTGGTGCCGCTGGCTGAGTTGAACCTGCGGGCGGGTTCAAAGTAACTGCAAGGTTGGCCTCTGAAGTACCGCCTCCGCCACCTCCGCCTCCGCCACCTTTGTCAGAGCAACTGCCGATGCCTAATATAATTGCGGGTGCAATAAATAATTGTAACAAAACTTTCTTCATAAAGACCATTTTAAACGAAAATTAAAGATATGATTATTTCATGTATTGAGGAAACAGTAGGATCCTTAAGTAATTTTTACAGTACGGTTAAAACTTTCCTCAAGAGAAATAAAAGTTTCGGTTCGTTCGATCCCCTTTATTTTTTGAAGTTGATCATGCAATACCATTTTTAATTCGCCGATATCCCTGCACACAACCTCTGCAAACATGCTGTAATTGCCTGTTGTATAATTTAATCGTACGATCTCGGGCATTTTACCCAATTCTTTTGCCACGGCGTCATACATCGAACTTTCTTTTAAATAAATTCCTATAAAAGCAATAACATCATAACCCAGTTTTTTAAAATCAACATTGAACCTTGTTCCTTTTACTACTCCTGCATCCTGCAATTTTTTTATGCGTACATGGATCGTTCCCGCAGAAACAAAAAACTTTTTTCCTAATTCAGCATATGAAACATCTGAGTCATTCATCATGTGATGAATGATCTGTTGGTCTAATTTGTCAAGATTTAATTTAGAAGTCTTTTCCATATCGTATTTTTTATCAAATTCAATTAATTGCAAATTAATTGAATAATATCTAATTTTTTAAAATAATCATTGAATATTTTGGAATGAAAAGGTTAAACTGCCTATTTTTGTTCTATCAAGCTCTTTAAATAGCTGATCATACTGTGGGGTGATGAAATGGCGTAAGCCCGGCAGACATGCCCTCTCGTCTCGGGGGTGGAGATAACAGGATAAACGAAAAGTAGAGCCGACGTTACCAATGGTAAGGCCGACCAGGGTTGACCACTAAACTTTGCTTTTTAGCTAACTTCTCCGTGGAGGTTCGAACCCTCCCCCTACAGCTATTATTCTCTCATGTGATTGTTTGCCTTTCTGTTTATACAGAAAGGCTTTTTTCTTTCTGCTACCTTTGCCGGCCATGGGCCAAAAAAAACTCATCCGTTTTGCTGAATTAAAAACATTCTCCAATGTGCTTCAATACCCCGAAGACATGAAAGGAAAGTGGAACGAACTTTTTCATAACTCTAATCCCATTATTCTAGAATTAGCATGTGGCAAAGGTGAATATGCTGTGGGGCTTGGGCAACTTTATCCTCAAAAAAATTTTATTGGTATTGATCAAAAGGGAAATCGTATTTGGGTAGGAGCAAAAAAAGCTTTGCAACTTCACCTTTCGAATGTCGCTTTTCTGAGAATTCAAATTGATCGCATCATGGAATACTTTTCATCTAATGAAGTAAAAGAGATGTGGATCACTTTCCCGGATCCGCAATTAAGAACAGGCAAAGCCAAAAAAAGATTGACACATCCAAAATTTCTCCGGCTTTATAAACAATTTCTTGCCCCAGATAGTTTTATTCATTTGAAAACCGACAGTCCGAATTTATACCGTTTTACAAAACTTATAATTGAAAAATACAATTGCAATCTTATTGAAGACATCGAAGATCTTTATAGCAATGAGAATATCAGTGATGAATTAAAAATTAAAACACATTACGAATCATTGGATATTGCAGGTAGCAACCGAATACATTATTTAAAATTTTCTTTGCCCGAAAGCTTTCCTGGGAAAGAAAAGGATAAAGAATTGCAGGAATTTTTAAAAGAATATGAGTCAGCCTGAATTAATAGAAGGAATTCATTATTATATAAACAAAGATGGTTACATTGTTCTTACCGAAAAATACCATCTTGAAAAAGGATTTTGCTGCGGTATGGGTTGCCTGCATTGTCCCTACGCATACAAAAATGTGGAAGAGCCACGACGTTCATTGCTCCTTGATCAAAAAAATAAGCAAGCAAAATAATCCCCTCTTTTTGTTTGGTTGAACATCAGAGTTTAGAATTTTCCAGCCTTAATGCCTATTATTTCACATATAATGAGTGGCACAAAGTCTGCATTACGATCCCAGAAGAAAAATAAGATTTATGAAAAGAATGATCATAATAACGGGGATACTTGCATTCTTAGGGATAACAGGATTTGGTCAACAAAAAAAACTCAAAGATCTTATCGGCCGCTGGGAAATAGTAGGTGAGCAAAATGATAGCGCCAGTCTTGAAATAATAGACAGTTCGACTATAATTCTGAATTATATGGGTGAGAAAAAAATGATCCTTGATTATAAAATCGATTTTCAAAAATCTCCTATATGGTTTGATTTTTCGACCGGGGATAGTAGCTCAACCGTTGTCGTAAAGACTCTTTTGGAGATCATCAATGACAGCATGATCAAATGGCAACTTTTTGTTGATGAGGATCGGGCAGACCATTTCTCGTCAACCAAAGGCGAGCTATATTATTTGCGAAAGGCAAAACCTGCTAACAGTAACGCAATTGTGGCTAACTAAGTATTTCACAAGAGACACTGGTTTTCTATCTTTACGAGATGGCAAGATTAAAGTCAGTAAAGCCTTCTGGTAAAAAGGATGAAAGCTTTTTTGAACTTGTTTATGAAGTTGCAAGACAAATTCCAAAAGGGAAAGTGACTTCATATGGTGCTATTGCTGCGTGTCTGGGTACAAAATCATCAGCAAGAATGGTAGGTTGGGCAATGAACGGAGCAGGAAAAGTAAAACCAAAAGTACCGGCACACCGTGTAGTTAACCGTATCGGTTTGCTTAGTGGCAAACACCATTTTTCCCCACCAGGTTCGATGGAAAAATCATTAAAGAAAGAAGGAATAAACGTGAAGAATGATAAGATCGTTGATTTTGAAAAACACTTTTGGGACCCCATAAAGGAGTTAGGTTTCTAACTATAATAAGGACTGATCATAAAATAAACTACTACCCCCGTTACTGCTACGTAAAACCAGATCGGCCAGGTGATTCTTGCCAATTTTTTATGCCTTGCGAACTCCCCGATCAAAGAACGATAAGCAGTAAATAAAATAAATGGAAGAATAATGGCTGCAAGTATTATATGAGTTCCCAAGATAAAATAGTACACGTAACGAATCGTTCCTTCTCCGCCGAACTTTGTTTCACCTGTAAATAAATGATGACAGATATAACTTGCTAAAAAAAGAGAGGAAAGTATGATCGCGGTGATCATGATCCTTTTATGTAAAAGATACTTTTTGCTTTTAACAGCGATCAGTCCCAAGAGTAATAAAACAGAAACAGTTGAGTTAATGGCCGCATTGATCTTTGCAAAAATGTGTTCATCAAAACCAAGCTGAACATCCAACTTTACTCTTCCGAGTGCTACTATTGCACCAAAGACAATCACAGACAAGGCTATGATAACGGTTCTTGCTTTTATATCATTTTTCTTCCAGGCTGCAGTTAGCATAATCATTTATTCTTTGTTTTTCTCAATACAACTAAAAATATTCCCAGCCCTACCAGCGTCAGTAAAAAAACAACTCCAAGCAATTCCAATTTTCCAGCAAAGAAACTTTTTTTCTTTTTGTCTTTCTCCAGCATCAATAAAACAATGTCTTCGGAAAGTTTAAGAAGATCTTTTTCTTCTCCGGCATGGTATGTTCTTGGATTACTATATTCATCTCTTGGCATCCTTACTACCCGGTCCCGATCGATCAGTACTATTATATCCGTATGGAAAAATCCTGTATCAACTCCTTGCGGGTCCTGCACAGAAAGATTCATATGTTTTAATGAAAGATCATAGATGGTTTTTTTGTCACCTGTAAGCAGCCACCAGTTATCTGGATTTATTTGAAACCGATCTGCCCATTTTTTTAAAGCAGTAACAGAATCCCTGTCGGGATCTACACTAAAAGAAAGAAACTGTACAAAATCTGCAGTTCGGTCGCCAACTTTTTCAGACTTCTTAATTGACTCCTGCAGCTTTTTTATGTTCATTGTCATTCCAGGGCAAATAGTAGCGCAATGAGTAAAAAAGAAATTGGCAACAATGATCTTGGGTACTGTATCTCCTGTTTCAGGATCAACTCTTACCATTTCATGTAACGATACTTTTTTTCCTTCCTGGTTTGTCAAAGTAAAGTCCGGGATCTTATGCCAAATGGTTTCTTTTTCAATTTTACCTTTTACCACTTTTGAGATAGTGGTATCTTCATAAATTGGTTTTGGAATATGTATAGCATCTGTGCTCAGATGCTTAATAATAAAATAAGATATCAAGGGGATCAGCACTGCCAGTATTAGTGCATATAACGCTGTTTTATTCACATCAAATTTTTTATGCAAAAACCACTGTCCCGCCTGAGGCGGGACAGTGGTTCACCAATTATCTAAAATAAATATTATCAATGACCGCCACCGCTTTTTTTCTCTATCTTCTTTTCCTCAAAATGCTTGTCGTAAGAATTACGAAGATTCTTATAGGAGTTACCGTCCCACAAAAACGCTGCGATAAACCAGATGAACAACATCAGGGGAACGACGACCGACATGATCATATTTCTTATTTCATCACCCAGATGCATGAACACAGATACAATGTAATAAGCTTTGGCAAGCGTTAAAATGCATACCATTCCCTTAAACATTAGTACAAGCAAATGACTTGGATTGGGTCCCTTATGAATACCGTAGATAGTAAGGCCAATTCCTAATTCTATTGCAGTAATAACTGAAAGAAGAATGGTTGTTTTTCTTATTCTTTTTTTAAACTCAGCATCTGAATGATGATGCTGAAAAGTCATTTCAGAAGAAACCAGGTTTTGATGATTTGCCATATCGCTGCTGTTCAATTTTTCAATTTAATTTATATAAGGTAAAAGCAAAGGAATACGAATACCCAAACGAGATCCACGAAGTGCCAGTACAAACCGGCTTTTTCGATCATAAGGTAATGACCTCTCCTGTCAAACACACCTCTTGCGGTCATTGTAACCATAATAATATTGATAATAACACCTGAAAATACGTGGAAGCCATGGAAGCCGGTAATACCAAAGAAATAACCACCAAAAGCGATCGGTCCTTTTTCACGAATGTGAGCATGCTCCAGGTCTATCATTCCTGCTAACTGTTGAGGTTCCATTTTTTCAATACCAGCAAGATTTATCCCTGCTTTTGGATATTCATGTACAAGATCAACAAGAGTTTCATGTGGACTCGCTACTAATGCTTGTTGTGCTGCTGCATGATCTACAAGTCTGCCCCATGGATTACCTCCCATTGTTTGCCCAATCAGATCAATTTTTCCATCCGCCAATACTGGATGAGCACCAGTGATCAGGTGATGCCATTCCCATGCCTGGCAAAGTAAGAATGCAATACCACCAAGGATTGTCCAAAGCATCCATTTGATTACTCCATTCCTGTTCATGTTATGACCTGCATGAACCGCCAGCACCATGGTTACCGAACTAATGATGAGTATAAAAGTCATCACACTCACAAAAGCAAGAGGAAGATTGGTGTGGCCGGAGCCCGGAAATGCATTAAACACCACGTTCGGATCGGCCCAGAAGTTTTGTGAAAAACGAATTGAACCATAAGAAATAAGAAATGCGCCAAAGGTGAAAGCATCACTCATCAAAAAATACCACATCATCAGTTTGCCATACTCTAAATTAAACGGGCTTCTGCCCCCGTTCCACCATTTGACCCCTTGTGCTGTTTCGTGTGAAGACATGTTGATAACTTATAATTTATTTGTCAAAATTTTTATGCTCCCGGCGACAGCAATACTAATCGTCTTTTGTTGCGTCGCACTCTTATACGTTCAGTTCGCTATTCGTCTTCATCGTACACATCATTTGTCACCCTGAGCTTGCCGAAGGGCTATTCATCTTTATTTTATCAAAATAAAAAACACAAACAAATAGATCCAAAGGATGTCTACAAAGTGCCAGTATGTTGCCATCACTTCAATACCGGTACCACCGTACACTCTTGTCTTACTAAAAAACGCTTTAATCAGCATCACTACCAACGCTATTGCTCCGCCAAGCACATGCAAAGCATGCAGTCCGAAAATCACATATAAAAATTGTCCGGCTCCTGCAACACCTTTGAATTGTATACCGCTATTCCATAGCTGCATAAAACCATTCCATTGCAATGTCATAAACACAACGCCCAGTATCATTGTAATCGCCATCAATATGCGATAACGATTCATTTCTCTTTGTTTGAAAGAACGTAATGCCATTTGTATTGTCAGACTACTCAACAGAATGGCAGCTGTTGAATACCAAAACACTTGCGGTGTTTTTACTTCCGTGAAATTGGCCTGGCCACTCTTAACAATATAAGCACTGGTTAGGCCTGCAAACATCATAATGATGCTGCCTATCGCTATCCACAAAGTAAACTTATGTGGATGAATTTTTTGTTTTTGTTGCATACTCACCGCTTCCATATCACATTTTATAATTTGTCACCTAATAAGGCAAATAAAACTACCGGTAAATAAATATAGCTGCTGAACATAACTCTTCTTGCTGCTTTCACTTCCATTTCCCTGTATAATCTTACACATTGCCACACCATTAAAAGATTGGCAGCAGTAACTATGAAAAGACTTACGATCCCGCTCATTCCAATAAAATAAGGAACAACTCCCATCGGCAAAAGCAACAACGAATAAATTATCGTTTGCAATGCTGTGAATTTTGTCGGCCCTTTCTCACTTGGCAACAGTTTAAATCCTGCAAGACTATAATCCTTGTAAGCGATCCAGCATATGGCCCAAAAATGCGGGAACTGCCACAAGAACTGTATACCAAATAAAACCCAGCCACCAACACCAAGTGTTTCATCACCAGCTGCCCAACCAATTAAGCAAGGCAATGCGCCGGGGAATGCACCAACAAGCACCGCAACTGCATTTACTTTTTTTAATGGCGTGTAAATAAACGCATACAAAAAAAGACTAAGGGCCGCAAGTCCCGCTGATGTCCAGTTGAAATAATATCCGAGGATAAAAATTCCAACAGCACCGGCAACAATTGCAAAGACCCACGCTTCTGTTACACTCATTCTTCCTGCAGCAACTGGCCGGCCTGCTGTTCGCTTCATCATTGCATCTGTATTCTTTTCCACTGCCTGGTTAATAGCATTTGCGCTTCCGGTCACCAATAAGCCACCGATAGCAAGCAAAATGGTCATCTTTAATGGATTCTCATATTGATTTTCTATTCCGGGCACCAGCAAATAGGCAAGCACACTGGAGAAAACTACCATAATGCTTAACGAAAGCTTGATCAGCTTCAGGTAATCTTTTATTTTACTGCCAATATTTAAAGAACTATTTTTTTCATTACTGCTCATACATCTTTCTCTTCATAATATCTTTTATTCGAAAGAGCTTTCAACTAATGATCCGTGCTTTCATTCGGCCCTACAGGTTCTGTTTGTGGAATAAACTCCCTTCCATCTTTACCATAATCATAAGCCCAGCGATGAACTTCAGGAATTTCACCCGGCCAGTTTCCATGACCTGGGTTGATCGGTGTTGTCCATTCAAGTGTATTGGAACCCCATGGGTTTTGAGTTCTGACTTTTCTTCCTTTAAAAATTGAATAGAAGAAATTGAACACAAACATCAACTGCGCAGCAAACACGATTATAGAAACAACAGTGATCATTTTATTCAGGTCATCAAATTTGTTGAATGAATGCCAGTCTCTCAGGTCAAGATAACGACGCGGTACACCGGCTAAGCCTTCATAATGCATTGGCCAGAAAATAAGGTAAGCGCCGACAATGGTTATCCAGAAATGGATATAACCAAGCGTATTATTCAAAAAGCGACCAAACATTTTAGGGAACCAATGATAAATTCCTGCATGCATTCCAAACATAGATGCAACACCCATTACAATATGAAAGTGTGCAACGACAAATTTTGTATCATGCAAATGAATATCAATAGTGGAGTTTCCGAGGAACAATCCAGTCAATCCCCCGGAAATAAATAAGCTTACAAAACCAATTGCAAATAACATCCCGGGTGTAAACCGGATATTACCACGCCATAATGTGGTAAGCCAGTTAAATACTTTGATAGCGGATGGCACAGCTATCAATAATGTTAGCAGTACAAAGAATGCACCGAGGAAAGGATTCAAGCCTGTTACGAACATATGATGCGCCCATACAAGGAATGCAAGAATACAAATTGCAAATAAAGAGCCCACCATGGCCATATAACCGAATATCGGTTTTCGTGAATTCACACTGAGAATTTCAGACACCATTCCCATGGCAGGTAACAAGATGATATAAACCTCGGGGTGGCCGAGGAACCAGAACAAGTGCTGGAACAGAATTGCGCTTCCTCCTTCATTGGGTAAAATTTGTCCTGCCACATAAATATCACTCAGGTAAAAACTTGTTCCCAGGTTTCTATCAAATAACAAGAGGATTGCGCCTGAAAGAAGTACAGGGAAAGAAAGTACACCAAGAATTGCTGTGAAAAGAATAGCCCACATGGTAAGTGGCATTCTCGTCATGCTCATTCCTTTTGTACGCATATTTAAAATGGTTGCGATATAATTCAAACCACCAAGCAATGACGATACAATGAACATTGCCATACTGACAAGCCATAGATCCATTCCTATTTTAGAACCATCACCCGCCTGGTGTAATGCGCTGAGTGGTGGATACACGGTCCACCCCCCTGATGCCGGACCTGTATGAACAAACAAAGAAGAGAACATGATCACACTGGCAATAAAAAAGAACCAGTAAGAAAGCATATTAAGAAAGGGTGAAGCCATATCCCTTGCACCGATCTGAAGAGGGATCAAAAGATTTGCAAATGTTCCGCTAAGGCCTGCAGTTAACACAAAAAATACAAGTACCGTTCCATGAATGGTGACCAGCGCATAATAAAATTCTGGTTGTATTACTCCACCTTTTGCCCACTTACCAAAGAAGGTTTCAAGTATTGGAAAAGTTTGTTCAGGAAATCCTAGTTGTAATCGGAATAACACGGAAAACAAACCGCCAATGATCGCCCACACAATACCCGTGACCAAAAACTGTTTGCCGATCGTTTTGTGATCCTGGCTAAAAATATATTTAGTAATAAATGTTTCTTTGTGATGATGAACATGGTGCTCATCATGATGTACATCATGATGGGTGATCACTTCAGCATGTCCATGCATATTTGCTTCGTTACTCATAGTTCACTTTTTTTAAGATCTCCGCTTGCGGCGGATTATCAAAAAATTAATTACTTTTTTGCGGCACTACTGCTGCAATTTTATCAGCTGAATCCTTTTTAGGAGCATTAGGATCCAACTCAGGATGGGCTAAATAAAATTTAGGTTTTTGCTTTGCCATCCAAAAATCAAACTCTTCCTGTGATTCAACTACAATTGTTCCTCTCATTTTATAATGTCCCTTTCCGCACATCTGGTCACATGAAATTTCATAAACAAAATCAGGATCGCCGGTCTCTATCCTCATTTGCTTTGTTGTCTTGATAGGAGTAAACCACATGGTGGTTGGTGTGCCAGGCACCGCATCCATCTTTAAACGAAAATGTGAAAGACCTACGTCATGAATTACATCTTTTGCATTAATAATAAGCCTTACAGGTTTATTTACAACAAGGTGAAGATCTTCTCCTGTAATATAAACATCATCTTTGTTAGTAGAATCTTCCCATAGTTGGCCTAACGGGTTATTTTCATCTTCCTTAATTGCCTTGAAATATTTTTTGCCAAGCACTTTATCTTTTCCCGGGTAGCGGAATTCCCATTTGAACTGGCTTCCTGTTACTTCAATCTGCATTGCATTTGCCGGAGCTTCCCCTGTAATTCTAAACCAATAATACAAACCAAACCCTACCATTACCGTTAATACGATCGCCGGAACGGCAGTCCACAAAACTTCCAGTTTATTATTATGCGGATAGAAATATGCTTTTCTTTTATCAGACTCCTGGTATTTATAAGCAAACCAAAAAAGAATGAACTGTGTAATGACAAAGACGATCCCTGTAATGATGATTGTGATCTTTAGCATATTGTCAACATCATGCCCGTGATCAGAAGCGGAAGATCCAAATTGAAGGGTTTTTGGGCCATACTTTTCATTGCAATAGTAAACGCCTATCAAACCAAGGATGAGAAACGCTAATAATAAGAATGCATTGATCCTGTTATTTTGCTTTCTTGATTTTTCTTCACCACGCATTACCGATACATACTCACTTGCTTTAGCTATTTGAAAGGTGATCAAAAAACCAAGCAAGAGAATCAGTATAATGAAAGTCGTTTGCATATTCTTAGTTCAATTTATAATTATCAGCATTTAATGATTGCCAGTTTCAATTTTTAGGTATGATGGATAACACTTTCTTTAAAGAACGGATGATTTTTGGGTACCAATGGATGTTTTGATAATGTTCTTCCGGTGATCAGCATGATCAAACCCACAAATCCAAGACCAACTCCCAGGTCATACAACATCATTGGCATATGATCTTTTGAATTTGCCGGGTGCACCATTTGGAAGAAATCGAGCCAGTGACCAAAAATGATCGCCACCGCAAGGATCGTCATTGTTGTATAATTTCTTTTTGCTCCTCTCTTCATCAATAACAAAAGCGGTGCAATGAAATTTATGATAATATTTAAAAAGAAAACTCCGCGGTAAGGACCTTCCACTCTTGGTTCAAAATATTTTGTTTCTTCCGGTTGGTTACTATACCATATCAGCATATACTGGCTAAACCATAGATAACACCAGAACACCGAAAATGCGAACATGAATTTTCCAATATCGTGAAGATGTTCTTCATTGGTATATTCAAGGTATCCTTTATTCTTCAGGTAAATAACAAATAAAGCGATCAATGCGACTCCCGAAACAAATGTGCTTGCGAAAGTGTACCAGCTGTACATGGTGCTGTACCAATGTGCATCAATGCTCATGAGCCACAACCATGGAATAGTTGACATAACGGTAAGTGCAAACACTAACAAGTACAACGCTGACCAAACGGTATTTGTCCATTGAAATTTTTTCCCTTCTTCAACACTCATCTTTCTTTCATCGGTACTCAAAGACAGGCTTCTCATTTTTTTACCCAGTAAAGACCAAAGCACAATTGTTAGCACAGTCCAAACAGTAAAAAATGTTTTATTTAAAAACCCGGATTTGTGTTTTAAAATGTCATCAAGGTGATCTTCCGGCGCCGCCCAATGATAAATAGAATGATCATTACCAAAAACGATTGCTAATAAGATGACTCCGCAAATAACACCGATAACAGGCACTGCTGAAGCAATTGCTTCGGATACTCTTCTGAAACTTGTCGTCCAACCGCCCCAGGCAAGAACTGTAGCACAGAGGAAAAACATCGTGGCATTCACAAGCAATAAAAAGAATACACTGTTTTGCAAAAGGCTTGACCAAAATCTTGCTCTTTCATGTTCATCATTACTTGCACCATGTGTCACATAAAGCAAAATGACAGATACAACACCTACTGCGATCAGGACATACGACCACAGGTTGTATCTTTTTGGTATTTCAAATTTTTCCCGGATAGTCATCAGTTTACCTTTTATTATTCTTCAAAAATCTTTTTTATTTCTTAGTTGTTGCTGAACTGTCAGCAGCAGCTGGTTTACTATTTGCTAAACCCTGTTTCTCTTTTATATAATGAATGATCATCCAACGTTGCTTGGTGCTCAACTGCGATGCATAGCTTCCCATTGCATTTTTTCCATATGTAACAGAATAAAACATTTGCCCGTCCGGCATTTTTGAAACTACAGGATCGGCTATCAGATTTTTTGGAGCAGCCTGGTACGGTCCGTTGCCGCCGTTATATAATGGGCCATTACCATCCAGCTTATCTCCATGGCAAATACCACAATTTACCAGGTATAATCTTGCTGCTTCCAGGTAATCAACCGCACTCAATGCAGGCAAAGGATTAGGAACATTTACAGATGCTTTATAATTGGTTGCAGTAGTATCTCCAATTTTATCCATAGTTAAAGGATAAGCAGGCATATCTTCTCTTGCAACTGTTCCAGCTACCGGCATCCTGTCATAATAGATCTTTCCGCCTCTTTCTAAAGTATCACCAGTAAATCTTGATGAATCCAAACCAGCATATGTTTCATAAGCACGGCTATAAGCCATATCCGGCATATAAACGTGTCCTGCGCTTGTTTTATCCCTGCAACTGCTCAAAAGCAAACCTGCAGTAACAACTCCTGTAATCATTGCAATTTTTTTCATCCTGAATTTTTTATTCATTTATGCTGCTACTTCGTCCTTTTTCTTTTCAAGAATTTGTTCTTTATCATAACGTCCAAGCCACCAACGATCTTCTCTATGATCTACTTTCACGTCTTTTGCCCCAATACTTTGTAAAAATGATACTACTTCAGTCTCATTAGTTTTATCTGTACAAGCCAAAGCCATTAAGAATATATCATCTGTTGACCTTAAATTAAAATGATCTTTTTTCACGAATGGCGCCACCTGGCACAGGTAACAAAATGTGAGCACCATACCAACCGAAGAGAATAAAACCGTTAACTCGAATGTAATGGGTATCCACGCTGGCAATGAGAAAAATGGTTTACCTCCAAAGTTCAACGGCCAATCATAGGTTAATGCCCATGAAATAAAACCTAATGCGGTAGCTGTACCGGTAATTGCATAAATAAACCCGGCAGTATGCAAGCTTGTATCACGAAGTCCCATCGCCTTATCCAAACCATGAATTGGAAATGGCGTGAATACATCATGGATTTTATATCCTGCTTTGCGAACTTTTTTTACAGCAGGAAACAGCACTGCCTCATCATCAAAGCTGCCAACTACGTATTTCTTTATTGCCATAATATTTTAATTCAAAAGTTAAAAGTCATCCGATTATTATCGGGATACTTTTTAGTTTTTACTTTAAGCCCCATGATCATGAGAATGCTCTTCAGCAAACTCTTCACCGGGTTGTGTTTCCAGCCTGTCCATTTTATCTTTTTGCGTATCACCACTTCTTTTCAGAATATGCTTGATCTCCGCCAATGCAATTACCGGGAAGAATTTTGAGAACAAGAAATAACAAGTAAAGAACAAACCGAATGTTCCCATGTAAAATCCAACCTCCCAGATCGTAGGTTTATAATAGGTAGACCATGCTGACGGCAGATATTCACGATAAACGGAAGTAACAATAATTACAAATCTCTCGAACCACATACCCACATTCACCAATATGGACATAAAGAAAGTTACCACAAGGTTCCTTCTCATTTTCCTGATCCAGAAAAATTGCGGAGAAACAACATTACAAAACATCATGATCCAATAGCTCCAACCAAGCGGGCTGCTTACATTCAAACGATTTTCCTTAAACGCAAACCATTCATATTGGTTAGCGCCATACCACGCAATAAATAACTCTGTCAAATAGGCAATGCCCACGATTGAACCAGTCAATACAATGATCTTATTCATTACATCTATATGTTCAATAGTTATATACTCTTCAAGCCCTAAGACTTTTCTTGTAACTACTAACAGTGTTTGCACCATCGCAAATCCTGAGAAGATGGCACCGGCAACGAAATAGGGAGGGAAGATCGTTGTATGCCAACCCGGAACAACAGATGTGGCGAAGTCAAAAGATACTATTGTATGCACTGATAATACGAGGGGTGTACTCAATCCTGCTAACACCAACGATAAAGCTTCATGACGCTGCCAGTGTTTTGTACTTCCTGTCCATCCAAATGCCGTAAGGCCGTAAAACATTTTTCTCCATTTCTTTTTTGCACGATCACGAAGTGTGGCAAGGTCGGGCAACAAACCGCTGTACCAGAATAAAAGTGATACAGTAAAATATGTTGAGATCGCAAATACATCCCACAACAATGGCGAGTTAAAGTTTATCCATAAAGGTCCTCTTGTATTCGGATAAGGCAATACGAAGAAGGCATCCCAAACACGACCCATATGCCAGATAGGAAACTGTCCTGCGCATATCACAGCAAAAATCGTCATCGCTTCAGCTGCTCGATTTACACCTGTTCTCCAACCCTGGCGGAATAATAATAAGATCGCAGAGATCAATGTTCCGGCGTGACCAATACCGATCCACCAAACGAAGTTGGTAATGTCCCAACCCCATCCAACAGTCTTATTTAAATTCCATTGGCCTGTTCCATATATCACCTCCATCGTTACCGATAAAATTCCAAAACATAAAACCAATACAGAAACGATAAAACCGATCCACCATGCACGGCTGGGTTTTGCCTCCACCGGGCGGCAAATATCTTCTGTTACCTGGTGATAGTCTTTATTACCCACGATCAGTGGCGGTCTTATCTGCGATTCGTACCTGATTAATCCCATTTGTTTAAGCTTTGAGCTGTTAGCTATGAGCTATGAGCTTTTTATTTTTATTAGTCAACTTTCTCTTTACTATTCAACTTTGTTGCGTCGCACTCTTATACTTCCTGTTCTCTATTCAACTTAATGCGCTGCGGGTTCTGCTTTTTTTTCTTCTGTTGTGTGACCTTCGGTCTCTGCATGTTCTTTTATCTTACTTTCAATCATCTCACTTGTATTCCTGATCTTGGCCAGGTAGTTTACATTAGGCAACGTGTGCAACTGCTCGATCACATAGAAAAGACGATCGTCATTTTCGGCCCTGGTTTTTACGACCCTGCTTTCTTTATCATGAACATTCCCAAATACAATTGCTTCAGTCGGACATGCCTGCATACATGCGGTTTTTGCTTTACCATCTGCCAGCGTAGTGTTTGCTTTCTTTGCATCTAGTTTTGCTTCCTGCAAACGCTGTACACAGAAAGAACATTTTTCCATCACTCCTCTTGAACGAACAGTTACATCCGGGTTCAACACCATTCTTGTAAGGTCATCATTCATCTGATGAACAACTGGATCCAGCCTGCCTATCAGTTTCTGATCCTGGTTATTCGGGAAGCTATCAGCCCCTGTATAATCAGCCCAGTTAAAGCGACGAACTTTATAAGGACAGTTGTTGGCGCAATATCTTGTACCAATACAACGATTATAAGCCATTTGATTCAATCCTTCAGTGCTATGATTAGTGGCAGCAACAGGACAGACATTCTCACAGGGAGCATTATCACAGTGCTGGCAAAGCATTGGCTGGAACACTACTGCTTTTACATCATCTGGGTTTTTTTCGTTGGTTACAAAGTAGCGATCGATACGCAACCAGTGCATATCATGATAACGGGCGACTTCACTTTTACCAACAACAGGTACATTATTTTCAGCATGACATGCAACAACACATGCGCCACAAGCAGTGCAACTGTTCATATCAACACTCATTCCCCATTTCAATCCCGGTTGCGGATGATCTGGATAAATAGTTGACTCTGTTCGGAAGTCACCTGTTTTGGGAGCAAAGTCTACAGCAAGTTCTTCACGGAATCTTTTGAACTGCTTACGATCGCTTACAAAAGAAGTCAGTGAAGTTTCTTTCACTACCTCACTTCTGTTCTCGTATGAGTTATGAACCTGTGATTGTGCAACACGATATTTATTTCCCGTATCTTTTAATGTAACCTCAGGAGAATAATAGTCTCTTGCTGTTCCGTTTGACGATGAAAGATTATAAACATTTTTACCAACGTCTCCAGCAGCTTTTCCAAGTTCTTTTGCTCTTCCGTATCCAAGTGCAATAGCAATTGTATTTGGATCCATTCCAGGAATGATCAATACTGGTAATTCAATAGCTGTTTTACCGGGAACAGTAATTGTAACAACGGGTTTTTCAGGGAAATACTCATAATTATTAATATGCCTTTCAGAGCCCCCGATCAAGTCAACACCAACAACTTTCTTTGCCATCGTCATACCCATCATCACATAGTTGTCCCATGCCGCCTTAGTAATTGGATCAGGTAATTCCTGTAACCATGGGTTTGTTCCTTGTTTACCTGTACCGATAGAAACTTTTTGATAAAGGATCAATTCAGTTTCTCCTCCTTTCTTTGTTCCTGATATTGCGGCTGCAGCAGTTTCAACGGATGAATTATTAAATGACCCGGGAGATGGAGCCGTCGTAGTTTGTATAGTTGCTACAGTTGGTTTAGCACCAGTGCTGTCTTGAGTATTTGTCGTTGTAGCTGTTAATGTTTTTGCATTTCCATCAAGCACACCTCTTTGAAGAGCAGCATCAAATGCAGTTTTTGAACCGAGCTTTGTTTCCCAATAATTCTTAAAGTATGATTCGTAGTCTGTATTGTTACCACTCCATTTTAATAATGAAGTTTGAAAAGCTCTTGTTTTGAAAAGTGGGTGAATGGTAGGTTGAATAAAACTTGTATATCCTGATTTTGGTTCGGCATCGCCCCAGCTTTCCAGGAAATGATGTGAGGGAATCACATAATTACATTGCTGTGTAGTTTCATCAAGATATTCATTGAAAGAAATTTTCGTTTTCACTTTTGCCAACGCAGCATTGAATTTATCTGCAGCATAATAATTATACGATGGATTAGCACCATAGATCATTATTGCACCAACCTGCCCCGCATTCATTTGATCGATAAGATCAGTAAATTCTTTGTCAACACCCTGGCGATAATTCAATGTTGTTGACCAACTAATAACAGAACCATAAGCGCCGATCGCATTATTGATCGCATTTACAATTGTCTGCACATTTACATCATTACTTCCGCTTACTACAACCGCTGCGCCTTTATTTGCGATCAACTCAGTGGCTGCTTTTGTAATTCCCGCTTTTGTTTTATCATTTAATGCCGTTGTTGCCGCATTACCAGCAATAGCAGCAAGTAATGCTGAAGCAACAGCACCTGCTTCTGAAGGACGATGCGTAAATCTTTCATCAGCATTGGCACCAGTCATGCTCATAAAGCTTTCAAACTGCAAATGCCTGCTCATTTGAGTACCGCCATCTTTCAGCTTTCTTGTTTGCGCATATTGACGGGCAAACTCAACAGGATTTAACCATGTACCCAAAAAATCTGCGCCAAGGCTTACGATCACTTTTGCATTTGCGAAATTGTAAGAAGGAATTGCTCTTTTCCCAAAAGTTGCCTCATTAGCCATCAGCATTCCACTGAAAGAATCAGCATCATACTGTACATGTTTCAGTCCCGGGTATTTTGCAATTATCTCTTTTGTCGTAGGAGAAGTGATAGTACTTGTAAGCAAAACAGGATTTGTTACACCGGTCATTGCATCACCTATCATTTTATCAAGCTGTTCAAAAGTGGGTACTTCTTCAAACTTATCACCAACTTTTCTTTTCGGATGCGTTAACCTGTTTGTATCATAAAGATCAAGAACAGAAGCCTGTGCTCTTGCTGAAGTTCCTCCGCCTGTGTATGTACATTCATTATTGCCTTCGATCTTTATCGGGCGACCATCTCTTACTTTAGCAAGTATTGGCAACACATCACCATCCTGTACATAAGTTGTTGCATAATATTTTGAAACACCCGGAACAATATCAGCTGGTTTATTGGCAAAGGGAATTGCTTTTCTTACCGGCGTTTTACAACCGGCAGCAATTACAGCCGCAGCGGTGCTGAAACCAAGATATTTGAGAAAGTCACGACGCGGAGATGTAGCATCAAGCCATCCTTTATCATTTCTGTCTTCAAAAGGAAGTTCTTCCTGGAACTCGTTCTCGATCTTCTTTGCCAGTTCTTCGCTTCCTTTCAGCTCGCCGAAACTTTGCCAATATTTATTTTCGCTCATATAGTTGAATGTGAAAATTTGAAACCTGAAATTTTAAACGCTCAATAGAGTCACAGATCAATAGTGACATTTCTGACACTCCAACCCGCCTATATCCTTCACAGTTACACTGTCCATCTTTCCACTTTTGATATCATTATGGAATTTCTCGTATATGCTGTAAAATTTATTTCCTGTTGCTTTCCCTGCACTGTCAACTTTATAAAAATCAACTTTTGTATTACGATGACAGTTAACGCACCAACCCATACTTAATTCTGAGAATTGGTACACTTCATCCATGTTAGTGATCTCTCCATGACATGACTGGCACTGTACTCTACCTGCCTTTATATGTTGTGAGTGGTTGAAATAAACATGATCGGGAAGGCTATGAATTTTTGTCCAAGCGATAGGTTTTGCTTTTGAAGGATCCCATGCAGCGGCATTCTTTGGATCAAAGCCTGCATAACTAAACAATTTTTCGATCTCTTTTGTACCATTTACTTCAGTTCCATCTGTTTTGAAAAGCTTTGGACCTTTTTCGTAAGCATTAATTGTTTTATGGCAATTCATACAAACATTCACTGATGGAATTGCGGCGTGTTTACTTTCCATAGCAGCACCATGGCAATACAAGCAGTTTATCTGGTTGATTCCAGCATGTACTTTATGAGAATAAAAAATGGGCTGTTCGGGTTGATAATGTTTTTGACGACCGAAATCTATTAATGCGCTGGCTGTGTAATAACCGCCTACAATAAACAAAATAATTGAAAAGAGAGCTATATAAACTTTGTTCTTATAAAAAGGAACGGGATCAGGACGAAGGATGCCTTCAGTATCGTCACTCAGTTTTTTCAAATTGCTGTTTACCTGCATCAGGACAAGAGCAATAAGTGCCATGATCAATGAAATGATCCCAAAAATCAATGCACCACTACCGCCTGAATCACCACCATTACCATCCTCTGGCTTTGGAGGTGCTGGAGGTGTCCATTCAGTTACGTATTTTACCACTGCATCTAATTCAGCAGGTGTGATCTGACCTTCAAAAATCTGCATCTGCGATGTGGAAAAATTAATCACTTTTGTAGCTTCTTCCTTACCAGCCTTAAGGGGAACATTATAATTAAGGATCCAAGACTTGATATCATCCTTATTACCCCATCTATCAAGAACACCTTGCAGGTTAGGACCTGTAAAGTCTTTACCCATTATGTGGCAACTTGCACACTTAGCTGTGAAAATCGCTTTACCATCCTGGGCGTTAATTTTTGAAAGGGAAAAAATAAAAAAAGTAATGAGTAATAACAGTCTTTTTGGCGTGAAATACTTATCTGGAATCATAGAAGCAATTAGATCTAAAGAATGTGGATAAAATCTATTGACCGGTTGCAAAAATAAGTCATGAAGGCAACAAAAGTTCAACACGTTTAAATTTTTTTTGATCCGCTTCCAGAGTGGATTTCACAGGATTTGAATGTTGTTCTGTTTAAAGCTGATTAAGCTTTGTCACTACTCTGTCAACCCTTGCTAAACAAAATTTTTTTTGTTACTAATGATTGTTGTTTTATCCGATTTTTGCGCGGCTACCATCTTTTTGGCACAGCCTGTCACAAAAAATTTTCTGCATGTTTGAGAAATTGAGAAAAAAATGGAAAGTAAATGTTTTGCAATTGGTGCTTATCCTTTGCACATTTGCGATCGGTGGCAGTTTGACAAGTTATGCAGCAAAAAAAATAATGAATATGCTGCCAATTGAAGCAGATTGGCTTTGGGCCATCATTTATATTCTTCTTGTTACCATCATCTGGCCGGCTATGGTTCTACTAATCAGCCTTCCTTTTGGACAATTCAGGTTTTTCTCTAATTATACCCGAAAGCTGGGAGAGAAATTGGGGTTGCTGAAAGCAGGTAAAGTCAAAAGTCAAAACTGAAAAGTCAAAAGTTCGAGAAATGCTGATTTTTGAGTTTTGACTTTTAAATTTTTACTTCATTTTAGCCAGTTCAGCTTCAGCAGCAATATATCCAAAGCTGCTCCATTGATTACCCGCAACTACTTTTTCAAACAATTCCCTGGCTTTACCCTTATCGCCCTTCAGCTGGTAATATGTGCCAAGTGCAAAACCCAGAGTCGCATTGCTAACGGTTTGCTGGTTTTGAGTTTTTTCAACCAGTTTGGTATCATCACCGGATTTATACATTAATAATACATCATAGTAATCACGATTCTCGATTATTTCCATTTCGCCTGTTACCTCTCTTAAATGCTGTTCCGCATCTTTTTGTCTCCCCATCTTGCGCAACGCTATATTTAACCAGTTTAATGTCGCCACCTTCATGTCGTCATTATCGGCAATATCAAGACATTTTTCCCATGCGAGCAATGCCTGTTTATTATCTCCTTTCAGGTAATAAGCCAGTCCGAGATGATAATATATATTAGTATGGAGTGTGCTCGTCGGGAAATTTTTTGCGTTCGGAATTCCATCCTCTTCTATTTCATCGATCTGGTCTTTTATAATATCAATTGCTTTTTTAAGATCAGCGATCGCATTATCATAACAGCGTAATGTGATATAACGATGTGCCCTGTGCCGGTAAAACCTTGCATTACCAGGATGCAGGTTTATACCTTTTGTATAAATAGCAATTGCTTCTTTATAATTTCCCAGGTAAGCAAGCCGGCGGCCATACCATATTATATGTTCATCATTAAGACCATCGGCTTCGTATTTTTTTTCAGCCGATCGCAAATTGGCTTCAAACACTTTTTTTAATGAATCAGTAAGCGAAGGAGCAGGGTATAGTTTGTCTTCACAATTTTGTTTTTGACCAAAAGTTAAACTGCTTATTACAATAAATAAAAATGCAAGAATAAATTTTCTCATACTGAAAAGTTACAACTTTGCGGCGGTGATAAAATTAAGGATGAAACAAATTGCAATTTTTTCTTCGGGTGCAGGTTCCAATGCAAAAAAGATAATCGATCATCTAACATCTTTAAAGGAAAAAGGTATTTCAACGGCCATTGTAAGTTTAATTGCTTGCAATAAACCCGCAGCTGGTGTTTTGGAAATTGCTGCAGAAAATAATATCCCGGTTTTAATAATTGAAAAGGAAAAATTTTTCCGCGGCAATGCCTATATAGATGAGTTAAAAGCTGCTGGTATAGATTTTATAGTGCTGGCCGGTTTTTTATGGAAGATCCCGGTTGCTCTAATAAAAGCATTCCAGGGAAAAATGATCAATATCCATCCGGCTCTGTTACCAAAATATGGCGGCAAAGGCATGTATGGAAATTTTGTACACGAAACCGTGATCGCCAATAAAGAAAAAGAAAGTGGTATCACTATTCATTATGTGGATGAAGTTTATGATCATGGGCAGATCATTTTGCAGGCAACCTGCCTGCTGGAAGAATATGAAACTCCGGAAAGCCTTTCAAAAAAAGTACAGGTGCTGGAACACAGGCATTTTCCACCTGCAGTTGCGTTACTTGCCACACTTTAGATTACTATTTGCATTTTCTTTTGTTACTTGCCGTGCTTGAGGAAATTTTCGGTCTATATTATAATTATTGCCTGTTGCTTTATCACTTCAAGGGCAGATGCACAGTCCTTTAAATTACGAGGCACTGTTTATGATAGTACAAGAACTTATCCGATCATTTCGGTAAGTGTTTTAACTTCTTCGGGCAAAGGAACCGTAACTGATGTACATGGTAACTATGAAATAGATGTTACCGAGACCGATTCCGTTTGGTTCAGCTATTTGAATAAACCAACCGTAAAATATGCTGTAAAAAAGATCGTTGACGCTTCCCGGTTTGATATTGCCATTCATATTAATGTACCCGTGTTGAAAGAAGTGATCGTGAAGCCACGCAATTACAAAATGGATTCCATTCAAAATCGTCTTGATTATGCCAAGGCATTTGACTGGCAAAAACCAAAACTAAAAGCAAACCTAAGCGGCGATATGGGTGCCGCAGTTGGTTTTGATCTCGATGAGATCATCCGCGTGTTCCAGTTCAGGAAAAACAAAAGCAATGCCGCTTTCAGGGAAAGATTGTTAGCGGAAGAAAGAGAGAAATTTATTGATCATCGTTTTAACAAAGCACTTGTGCTGCGATTAACCGGATTGATCGGTGATGAAAGAGATAGTTTTATGCAGTATTGCCGGCCCACTTATGAGTTTTGCCTTTACACCGGCGACTATGATTTTCAATTCTTCATTAAAAAATGTTACGAGGCTTATAAGCTGCAGAAAAGCGACGGTTGGTTAAGAAAAGAAAATTAACTTACTGCCTGTTTTAAACTAGCTGCTTCATGAGCAACAAACTTCACAATGAGCTAAGAAAAGAGTTTCAGCTTGAGCGAATGATCCTTTTCAGTGATGCTGTATTTGCAATTGCAATCACGCTGCTGGTGATAGAAATAAAAATCCCAGAATTAAAGCAAGGTGAAATACTAACAGAACATTTATTACTTCAAAAGTTAGCCCATCTTATTCCAAAATTTATTGGTTTTATTATTAGTTTTTTACTTATTGGCCAATATTGGATCGTACATCACCGTATGTTTGGCTTTGTCATCAATTTTTCTGACAAACTTATCTGGTTAAATCTCCTTTTCCTGCTTGCAACTGTTTTAATGCCTTTCAGCACCGGTTATTATAGTGAGTATGTGGGAAGGGGTGTTGTTTCTCCTGTCATTTTTTATACTGCTAATATTTGTTTACTTGGTCTATCCAATTTCTTGATGTGGCGATACCTCAGCAATCCAAAAAATAATTTAACCGAAAATCTTACACCGCCACTGGCTAAATATTTTTCTTTACGAGCTTTGACCGTGCCAACCATTTTTGTCATTTTCTCATTTGTTTATTTGTACAGTCCATTAATTGCTGTATGGATTCCCATAAGTATACCAATCATCTTACGGCTCATATTCAACCCCATGAAGAAAAAATTATAAGAACAAGTGAAAATTAAAATGAAACACATGAAGCCAGCTATTTTATCAATTTTATTTCTTCTTGTTTTTTTTATTTATTCATTTTCCCAGGTTGTGCTGCAATCAGTCAGGCCGGAAACAGAAGGCATATCATCAGAAAGGCTAAAACAGATCGATGCAAATATTGATCAATGGATAAAAGAAGAACAATTAAACGGCGCTACTGCGATCATCCTTCGAAATGGTAAAATTGTTTACTATAAATCATTTGGATTTGCGAATAAGCAGCAAAACATTCCAATGAAGAATGATAATATTTTTCGAATTGCTTCTATGACCAAGCCGATCATCAGCGTAGCAGCCATGATATTATATGAAGAAGGAAAATTCTTACTCACCGACCCTGTTTCAAAATTTATTCCTGAATTTAAAAACGCTGTTGTACTTAATAAATACAACGCTTCCGATACAACTTATACAACTGTGCCCGCAAAAAGAGAGATCACCATGCGGGATATTTTATCTCATACTTCGGGGATTGGTTATGCGCAAATAGGCAGCGCAACAGCTAATGCCATTTATTATAAAAATAAGATCAATGGCGGCATTGGCACTCCTTATTCAACATTGAAAGATGTAATAACGAGGCTTGCAAAACTTCCTTTAATGGTTCAGCCGGGAGAAGAGTTTTATTATGGATTGAATACCGATGTGCTTGGTTATTTAATTGAAGTGATCAGCGGTATGCCGCTTGATAAATACTTACAGCAAAAAATATTTGAGCCGCTTGGCATGAAAGACACTTATTTCTTTTTACCAAAAGAAAAACAAGCAAGACTTGTTTCATTATATACACAACAAGGGAGCCAAACCAAACTGCGGATGCAGGATTCGCTGATAAGTTTGAACGGAACATTCTCAAGAGATTTTCCCAAAACTCCTAATGGAACTTATTTTTCAGGCGGCGCGGGTCTTGCATCCACGGCTTATGATTATGCACTGTTTGGTCAAATGCTTTTGAATGGTGGTGAGCTGAATGGGAAACGAATTTTATCTCCCGGAACAATTCGGCTAATGACATCTAACCAAATTGAGGATCTTTTAATGTGGGGAGATGCAAATAAGACACGACGTTTTGGTTTGGGGTTTGGAATTCTTACCGATTATGCTGAAAGAACAATGATGATACCAGCTGGTTCTTATGGTTGGGATGGAATGTTTGCTTCGCATTATTGGACTGACCCTAAGAACAAAATGGTAGTTGTGTTTATGCGTAATATATGGCCCACTGATCATTGGGATTATGGAGACAGGATAAAACCCTTAATTTATCAGGCATTGAAATAAATATTATTTTAAATTATAAATTTTGAATGGAAGTACATCATCACAGTCATACTGAAAGAAGAAAATGGAAACATTACTTCTGGGAATTCTTTATGCTATTCCTGGCTGTAACGCTGGGATTCCTGGTAGAGAACCAACGGGAGCATTACATAGAACACCAACGTGAAAAAAAATATGCCCAGCTACTTTATGAAGACTTAAAAAAAGATTCCGCCAGTCTGAATGCTATTATTGGAATAAAACAATGGCGTGGTGCCAAATTGGACAGCTTGTTTTATATTTTATCACAACCTGGCCTGGAAAAAAACGGCAGTCCTGTTTATTACTATAGCAGTTTTCTTGCTCTTAACTTGCCTTTCAAACCAAATGATGCAACTATTCAGCAACTGCGCAGTTCAGGAAGTTTAAGATATTTTAGTAATCCACAATTGTATAATGCCATCAGCAAATATTATTCTGACTGTATGTTTTACCTGGACAGGGAAAACGAAGGAAGTAACAGCGAATCGTTATTACGTTTAGGGGCAAAGATTTTTGACGCTAATAAATTATATTCATTTATACAGATCACGCCATCAATCAAAAATTCAGTTCGTTACCCCACGGAACCGATGGAATTACTTACTACTGATAAAGAAGTGATCAATGAGTTCACTTTTTTGGGAAAGAGAGCAAAGAATCATAATGACCTTTCACTCTATCTCTTAAGAGATGTGATCAGTTCTCAATTGAATGAACTGATAACTGAAATAAAAACCAAATATCATCTAAAATAATAGCAAGCATATGGAACAAACAACTCTTGGTATCGGAACCAGGCTACAACACACACAATATGGTCCTGGTGTAATTGTGGGTATTCGTTATGCCACTTATCTTATTTCTTTTATCAATCATGGTATAAAAGAAATTGATAAAACTGACAACAAGCTGGATGAGATCATCCCGGAAAATACAACCGAAGAAATAGAAACACATTCAGACATTGAAAAGTCTTTGCTAAAAATTTTAAGGTTATGGGGCGGGCTTAACGAAAACGTTCCTCTTGGCGATCGCTGGCAGCATGGTACCATGTTGCTTCAACCTGCCGATAAAAGTTTAAAGCCAAAAGAAATTCCTATAGAAGATTTCTTTCACAAGATCGTAATGCTGCGTGACAGGCTTCGTGTGCTGGAACAAAATATCAACAGCAACAAAAAACTAAGTGACGAAGATAAGGTTGGTATGCAGCAATATATTACCCGTTGTTATGGTTCACTTACCACTTTTAATGTATTGTTCAAAAACAAGGAGCAATGGTTTGTGGGAGATAAAAGTGATTAGTATTTATTTTTAAAATTCAGCCACTAATGGAAGTACATGCACACTCTCACACTTCACGAAAAAAATGGACCCATTACTTCTGGGAATTTTTTATGATGTTCCTGGC
>DASTZB010000633.1:0-9903 GCA_035764525.1 Chitinophagaceae bacterium
GACGCCTTGATTAAACTTCAGTACTCTGTTAACTGAGCCAAACAATTCCTATCGTCGACATCGACGATAATGGTAATTTGTTTTCTTTATTGAGACATAAAGAAATTTCCAGCGCCTTCTTTTTCGTCTGCAATAAGACACCAACTACCATAAAGAATGTAAACGAAAAAGAAGGCGGCTCCAGAAATTGCGAATAACATGAAACAAACCTTACAACAACCAGTTCAACAAGAGATGCGAATACAAATTATAATGAATGCTCATGTGCGTTGGCCTGCCAAAAGCAGCGGAGCATTTGCTTTTGGCTGCCCTTTTCTTTATTTCTTTCTTTTGGGCAAACAAAGAAAGAAAATAGAGTACCCAAAATAAAAGACTCATCATATCTCCCGCTGGCGGGGGCCGGATGCTTGAACTAAGTAAAACTTCAAGTGGGGGTGGAAATAAAAATGCAGCTCAAAGTCCACCCCCACCTGAAAAATCTTTATGATTGAAATACTTCCCCCACCAGCGGGGGACAATGCATATCCCTCTGTTTGTATATTATATTTATTGAGCGCTATAATCTTTCTCAATACTTATCACTACGAGTTAAGCTACCAGCAACCACGCAAAACAACCGTATCTTCCACTTTCGATTATAAAAGAAAATTCCAATGTCATACAAACGATCAATACACCATTTAATTAAAGCTGTAAAATGCTTAGCAATTCTCTCCGTATTTTTTATACAAGCCCTTTATGCCCAAAAAACAAAACCACACAACCCTGTTATTGAAGGTTGGTATGCCGATCCTGAAGGTGTTATATTAGACAACACGTATTGGATCTTCCCCACCTACTCTGCCAAATACAGGCAACAGGTTTTTTTGGATGCCTTTTCATCCACAGACATGGTGACCTGGAAAAAGCATCCTAAGATTATTGATACATCTATTATTAAATGGGCCTACATGGCAATGTGGGCACCAAGCATTGTAAAAAAGGACAAGAAGTATTTTCTATTTTTTTCGGCAAATGATATTCAAAGCAAAGCGAGAAACGGCATGAAAGACGATACACTTGGGGGAATAGGTATTGCCGTATCTGATAAACCAGGTGGACCTTATAAAGATCATTTGGGCAAGCCGCTTATTAACCAGTTCTATAATAATGCACAGCCGATCGACCAGTTTGTATTCCAGGATAAAGACGGTCAATATTATATCATCTATGGCGGGTGGGGACGATGCAATATTGGAAAGCTCAATGAAAATTTTACTGCTTTGGAAAAATTCCCGGGTGGTCAATTGGTAAAAGACATTACGCCGAAAGATTATGTAGAAGGGCCCACCCTATTCATAAGAAACGGAAAATATTATTTGATGTGGTCTGAAGGTGGTTGGACAAATGGGACTTATAAAGTAGCCTATGCAATTTCAGATTCTGTGTTTGGACCCTTTGAAAGGATTTCCACTATATTAGAAGCAGACGAAACCATTGCGACTGGTGCGGGCCACCATTCAGTCATTAATATCCCAAACACTGATGAATGGTATATTGTATACCATCGGCGACCGATCCCAAACCTTGACCGCGACCACCGGGTAACCTGTATCGATAAGCTTTATTTCAATGAAGATGGAACTATTAAAAATGTAAAGATGACTTTTGATGGAGTACAGCGTAAACTAAAAGGAAAGTAAGCAGTTCAAAAAGGCGTAAGCGATTTGAGCTGTTTATTTTAAATTGTAAATTTTGAATTTTAAATGCCTCTCATTCATAAATTATAATTCAAAATTTAAAATAATCAAGGGCCATGCTGCATTGCTGCACTGGGCTAAGTGAAGGATTCCGTAATTCTATTAATCAAATTTGCGGACACCAACGGTTGCTGAGATCAAAGGTTACCTGTTATATGGATATTCATTTATCCAATGGAAGCCACGGCTCATCAATCTGAAACTTGTCTCATCAAACCGCTTAAGGCTCATATAAACGGTGTTTACAGAACCGGGTTTATTATTTAATATCAGACGATCATTCTCCTTTATGTAAGTAAAGTAAGTTTTACAAGTAGTATCCCATGCCGGGTAGACGACTGCTTCGCATTTGGCAGTGTCTATTTTGAAATTATAATTGCGAACAGTATCATTCATCAACTTTATTCTTGCATAGTTAGGAGTTTGTATAATTATCTGTCTCCATCTTGTGGTATCAGTGGTCAGTGGTGGGATCGTATCGTTATTCCTGATGAGTACTTCTGTATTGTAGATGCCATATAACGGAGGTTTTGGTGCGTTATCGCCGTATTGCTTCTTCTGTTCAAGGGTGTCATTTATTCCGGAGAACAAAGCGCTTGTGATCACTAACACTTTTAAGATCATTATTCCTACTCTGAACCATCCTTTCGTAAAGTAAGGCTGATAATAATTGCTGATAGTTGCGGGTTGATGCTTTATAAAGAGTTGGTATATATTTTTTAAATATGGAAATGAAAGGTAAAGCGCCATCATTTCAAGATTGAAAGAAAATAGTTTTACAGGAATGTCATAACACAAATTCACCACGAACACATTTCCCATCACCACAAGTGTAAGCAATGCACCGACCAGTGTTGTTTTCCGGAAAAATAAAAGCACACCACAGATCACTTCACTCCATCCTACAAAGGCACTAAAGCCTTTTGATTGACCTACATAGGTCCAGGCAAGCCCCATTGGAGATGAATCGCCGTATGGCTGCACAAGTCTTGATAAATAAGGATAAGGCATTTGCAGGTGAAACGCTTTACCAAACCCATAGCTCAGCATAACAATTGCCAGGCAGTAACGTAATAAAACACAAAGCCAATAGTAAGCCGTGTTATAACTTGTCCTCTTCCTCTCTAAAACACTCCATATGATGCATACCAATACAGACAGTACAAGTTGCGTTAACATTTGAACATAATCATAGGTAGTATCGCCGCTTCCGTTTGTGAAGATGGTGATCGGCTTCTCTAGGTCAAGGAATGTTTTCGCAACAGCAGGTATCAGCCAATGCCAGAAAACTGATACATAATTTAAGATGTTAACCCACCAGCCAAGTATGTGTTCGCTTATTTTATCAACCTGGCTCTTGAATGGAATAGTATCCAGCGGAAATGGAAAGATGTATAAAATAAAATAGCTGCAAAAAAAGCGAAAGCTGATCTTGCGTAATGGCGACCACGTTGATTCCATAAACAGTGAGTTTGGTTGAATGATCTGATTATTAAAATATACTTTTTGTTAACCTTACAATCCTTACCCTTTTCAAATTTCTTATTCTTCTGTAAGAGTGTACATCCGGTTACAAGTTACGGTCGATCGCGAAAGGATCTTCTATAACTTTCGTCATATGATGTCCGCCCATCTGCATTGCTACTATAATACTTCCGTGCATCCTGCCGTGAGGAGCGAAGCGACTAATGGATCGCACTCTTGTACGTTCGGTAATTCTATTGGGCAAATTTGTTGATGCCGCTGAGTACGGCAAACTAAGCATAATGACTCAAGATTTTTTTATTATTCTATACTGATTTGAAGAAAGGTGCACGAACGACAACGAGACGTCGCCCTGCAAACAAAGACAATACATTGTATACCCCTCGTTGATAATTTTCTTTTAATGCAGATTATTTGGAAGAACCTTCAGTAATTAGACTTCATACTTCAAGCATCCTTATTCATGCTTCAGCAATAATATGAATTGCCGTTGAAACTTTTTTATACATTTTGTTGCCTGTTTATTACCAAATTATTTAAAATGAAAAAATTAACTGTACTGCTTATTCTATTTCTAACATTCACCCGAGTATTGTTCGCCCAGCAAGTAATCACCGGCAAGGTTACTGATGATAAAGGCTCTCCAATTGAAAATGTCTCAGTGCTTGTAAAAGGCACCAGCGTCGGCACAACTACAAATCTTCAAGGAGTTTATTCTCTGACCGTTCCTTCCAATAAACGCATCCTGGTTTTTTCTTACATTGACATGGCAACAAAGGAAGTGCAGGCAGGAACTCAGACTTCAATTGATGTGGTATTACAAAAAGCAGATAAAAATCTGCAGGAAGTGGTAGTAACAGCTCTTGGAATTTCAAAGGACAGGCGTGCCCTTGGTTATGCAACTCAAAATTTAAAAAATGAAGCAATAGTAGATAAAGGTGATGGTAGTTTACTGAATGCATTGCAAGGAAAACTTGCCGGCGCGGATATCACTGGTTCCGGCGGCGCCCCCGGAGCATCCACGAGTATAATTTTAAGAGGGATCACTTCATTCACCGGAAGCCAGTCACCCCTATTTGTAGTGGATGGAATTCCTGTTAGTGACAATGTGGATGAATCAACTCTTTCACTCTATTCGGGACAGTCTTCCAATAGAACCGCAGATTTAAATATTAATAATATTGAAAGCGTAAATGTTTTGCAGGGTCCTGCTGCCGCTGCTTTATATGGCTCTCGTGCTTCACACGGCGCCATCATGATCACAACAAAAAAAGGAAGTGGAAAAAAAGGAGTATTGGATGTAACATTCAATACTTCTTATACACAGCAAAGAGTTTATGGATTTCCTGAATTGCAAAATAAATATGGCCAGGGAGCTAATGGCGTTCTCAGTGCCATCAGTACTAATTCCCTGGGGCCAGCTTTTGGCAGCACCCCCAGTTTAGCTAATGGCTTAATAGTAGCGCCAAATACCACACAATATGTTAATGGTGTATTATACACAGCAGGTCAAACTGTACCTCACCAGGCTTACCCTGATAATATCATGAATTATTTTAAAACAGGAACAATTGTAGATGAAAACCTTACTATTAATTCAGGTGACAGTAAAAATAATTATGGATTCACAATCGGCAATTCAAAACAAACGGGTATTCTCCCGACATCTGAGTTCAAAAAAACAAATCTTGGCTTCACCGCTTCAAGTTATGTCAACGACAAACTGTTTATAAAAGGTGGCGCCACTTATTTTTCTACAGTTCAGGAAGGAATTACACAAGGGAATAATGGCTCATACAGTTCATACTCCAATGTTATCAGGATACCCCGCAGTGTAGATTTTGATTATTATAAAGATAATTATACCACTCCGGGCGGGTATAACAACTGGTTCATCCAAAATATTTATAATACAGCTATACAAGATTCTTCCAGCGCAGGCGACAATCCATATTTTGCCGCAAATAAAAATCATGTAAGAAGTGAACTGTCAAGAGTATTGGCGAATATGAGTGTTGGTTATGATATTACAAACTGGCTTAATGTCAGCTACAGAGCAGGAGTTGATTTTTATACGGACAGGCGAAAAAGAACTATTGCCATAGGGTCTGCCCAGGTAGTAAGAAGTGCGTTTACAGGGGCCCCCGGAACAACAACCGGTGGTATAATGGAAGATGTGTTTTACAGAAATGAGATCAATGGAGATCTCATGGTAACAGCTAAGAAAAATGACATCTTCACTCGGGGTCTCAATGCAAATCTTTTACTCGGCCATGGAGTAAACCAACAGAAATACCAGAACGTGAACCAAACCGGTTATGGCCTGGCTGTTCCTGATTTTTATAACATAACAAATGCCTCAAACCTCAGCCTTACTAATGAGTACCACTCTATGAGAAGACTGTGGGGGCTGTACGGACAACTGTCCCTTGCTTATAATAATTATTTATTCCTGGAATTGACAGGGAGACAGGATCATTCTTCAACGTTACCGAAATCAAAAAGCAGTTATTTCTATCCTTCTGCTTCTGCTTCATTTGTCCTGACAGATGCATTTAATATAAGATCAGAGCTCCTGTCTTTTGCTAAAGTAAGAGTGGCTTATGCAAAAGTGGGTAATGATGCGCCAGTATATTCATTGGATAATACATTTCTTTCCGATGCTGTTGGAAATAACGTAGCAAATTTTGCTTTCCCATTTGGTACCACTCCTGGTTTTGCGGCAAGCACGACACTGGGCAATAAAGAACTGACACCGGAATTTACCAGCACATTTGATATCGGCGCAAATGTTGGCTTATTTAAAAATAAAATAAATATTGATGCTACTATTTACAGTTCAAAAAGCACTGACCAGATAGTACCGGTTGGTTTACCCGCCTCCAGTGGTTACCTGAATAAGTTTGTAAATATTGGAGAAATGACAAATAAAGGATTAGAAGTTACTGTCAACGCCACCCCGGTAAAAACAAAAAACTTTACCTGGGTTGTTTCAGGAAACTTCTCACTTAACAGAAACAAAGTAACATACATTGCTCCCGGGGTAACTTCATTTGCATTTGGTGGTACAGCTTTCGCCGGTCTTATTCCAACGATAGCTGTAGGTGAAGCTTATGGAATAATCAGGGGAAGCAAGTTTGTAACAAATGCTGCCGGTGAACGATTGATTGATTCAACAACAGGCTTATACCTGAATTATAAAACTGATCAAACTGTACTTGATCCGAACCGGAAGTGGATAGCAGGACTCAACAATACCTTTACTTACAAACAATTTTCATTATCCTTTTTAGTAGATCATAAACAAGGTGGACAATTTGAATCTTTTACTGTCGGAGTCCTGAGAGCCAACGGATCATTGAAAATGACAGAAGACCGGGACCAACCATTTATCCTTCCCGGTGTAATTGATGTGGGCGGCGGAAAATATGTACCGAATAATATCCAGATAAACGGGCAGACATATTATAATGCAGCCTTGGGCGCCACTACGGGTTCAACTACTTCCAATGAGTTTTCAGTATTTGATGCTACTACTTTCAGGTTAAGAGAATGTGCCGTCAGTTATGAACTTACCGGCGCTGCTGCAAAAACCAAAGTGTTTAAGAAGATCAGGCTCACTGTTTATGGCCGCAACCTATTCTATTATGCACCCAATTCAATTATAGATCCCGAATTGAGCACATCCGGCGCAAGCACTACCACTGGCGGTGGGCTTGTTCGCGGTTTGGAATTAACCAGTGCTCCTAATACAAGAAATTTCGGGGTTAGCCTGAGAGCCACCTTTTAATAATTATAAATAAATAAGTTAAGATGAAAATCAAAATAAAATTACTGGCCTTCTTTACTGCAGTACTAATTTTTGCTTCGTGCAAAAAATCTTTCCTGGATGTGAACACAAATCCAAATGCAGTGGTAGATGTTACACCCAAAACTTTATTACCTAGTACTACAGTTGGTATGGCTTTTACCAACGGCAATGAATTGGGAAAAGTAGCGGGCCTTTTAATGCAATATAATGCTGGTATAGCAGGCGTGGCAGCCGCATACGATACATGGAATATTGGCAGTCTTGATAATTCCTGGTCAAATGAAGTATATACTAATGTGATCAACAATCTCGGAATATTGATTCAAAAAACCCAGGCACAAAGCCCCGCCTATGCAGGAATTGCAAAACTTGAAAGGGCATACACCATTGCCATGGCGACAGATCTATGGGGTGATGTACCCTATTCCCAGGCAGGCCAGGGATTTGATGATAATGGCATTCTCAAATATTCACAACCAATATTTGATGCGCAGGAAGATATTTATCTTGGCAATTCTTCAAAAGGGATTAAAAGTTTATTCAACCTGGTAAGAGAAGGGTTGGCCGATATCGCTTCCCCCGTTTCATCGCTCAAACCCGGAGTAGATGATATGGTATACAGAGGTGATCTTTCAAAATGGAACAGGTTTGGAAATTCTTTACTTTTAAAACTAGCCCTGCAGGTGTCAAACAAAGCCCCGGATACAACCAAAGCAGTGATCAATTCTATACTTGATGGCAACAAACCATATATTGATGCCATTGATGGCAGTTTGGATTTCAATGTGCCTTTTACAACTGCAAATCCAAATCCTTATTACCTCCAGGATGTTGGCGGATCCATTCCAAATACGCAGATGCTCAGCAACAGGTTCCTGGCTTTGGAACGTAGCATGAACGATTCTTTGCGACTATCAAAACTTTACATAAAACCTGCCGCTACTTTTATAGGATATGATAATGGTTCACCATTTGCAGCACCAACTCCTACTACCCGCTCCTACTATGGCACTTATCCTCTTGGTGCTACACGCAGTGGTGAGGCACCAATACGGCTTATCTCTGCATTCAGGAATTATTTTATACTGGCTGAAGCCGCATTAAGATTTGGCACTTCAGGTGATCCAAATGTTTATTATCAAAATGGTATCAGGGCATCTATGAAATCAACAGGGCTGACAGATGCAGATATCAATGCATACTTTGCAGCAAATCCAACCATAGTAACACTAAGCGGAACTGCCACTCAAAAATTACAACAGATCATCACCCAAAAATATATTGCATCGGTTGGCAGCGCTATTGAAAGCTATAATGATTACCGCAGAACCGGGTACCCCGCATTAACTCCGCCGCTTACCACTGCTGGTGATGACCCGAATGTATTTCCGCAACGCTATCCATATACTACACAGGAAGGAACATCAAATCCAAATCAACCAAACCCAAGACCCAAAACAACTGTAAAACTCTGGTGGGCATTATAAAAAATAGTTTAACTGAAAAAAAATTTTTATGAATAAAAATACAATCATCTTTTGTCTTGCAGCAACGCTCCTATTTTCAGGATGTAAAAAAGATGACTTCAATTTTCTGTCAACCAGCTATCCTGATGTGCCGGTAACTGTAACTAACCTGTATGGTATGTACAATGGTGTACCTACAGTAAGCACATCACTCTCCGGTGGTGGTGCAATAACCATAACATTAAGTATTCCGGCAAGCACTGGAAGAACACTTAAAGAAATTCCCCGTGTAGCAGTGGCCAGTACACCCAATAACTATAAAGTAGTGGAGGTAACAACAGGATTATACAACACTGCCCCGCTTGCCGCAACAGGAACATCCTTCACTTTCACAACTTCACTTGCAGAATTTACAGCCAAGACAGGGATCACTGTAACAACAGGTGGAACAGCGACAAGTTTTCTAAGCCGCTATTTTTATTTTCTTATTACACTGGATAATGGTCAACAACTTATTCCTGTGCCTGTAAGAGTGTATGTTGCCAGTTAAGTATTCAAATTAGTTTGAAGAAAGAAAGAACATTACGGACAACTGAGACTAAGTATCACGACTCAAGATTTTTTTATTGTTCTTTATTGATTTGAAGAAGAAGGAAGGAACACCTTAAGGTTGTTTAATCTTCTATTTCTTATTTCCATTTGTGATTTAATTCCGTCTGCCCCGGGGTCTGCTCTCATTTATGTTGCGATGTTGGCCGACAAGACCCCGGGTGGACGGAACTGATTTAAAGATCAGGTCCTTTTTATTTAATTATTACATTCTATTTTCTCTTCGTCGATGCGGGTAGAAATTTTGCCATCGGAAGTAACGGTAATATGGAATTTATATTTAACAACGAAAGTTATTCCTTGGCCTGCAAACCTCATTTGTTGAATATAAGTTGCACTATATTGCCCCCCGTATTCGATTGTACCTGTAACGGCTGTCTGGCTTCCGCCTATTGCGGTGAAGGTATCTCCTGTGGAAAGACCCACACCAGTTATTCCATCCGGAATGGCATGAAGGGTGAAAGTAAATCTCTGATTGTTATTTGTTTCCTGCCTAACTATTCTTACTGTGCCGGTCAATGTTACATCTTCACCAGCCCCACCATTGGCGCAGGGTATAAATAATGTGCTTTCATAAGGTTCTGACACGACACTATTTTCAGTTTGTGCACCGGAAGATTGATTGGAAGCACTTAGTTCCTCCTGCCCGGGCCGTTCAGTAATGTTCTTGCTGCATGAAAATAGAAGGCTTAATGCCAATACCGATAAGAAACCGATGATCATTGATCTGATCTTTGAGAGTTGAATTGAGTTTTGCATGATAAGGTTGTTTTAGTTAATGAATAATTGTATT
>DASTZB010000634.1:0-3843 GCA_035764525.1 Chitinophagaceae bacterium
TGATGAGAGCAGACCACAGGATACAGGGAATTGTATAAGTTTGTTCAATGAAACAGCAACGGTTTTTTCGTGAAGGCATGGGTTGGTATATTGATCTCCCCGAATACTTATTACAAGGTGGCGATAAAGGTGATCTTCAAATGGTTTCAGGTGCCGATACCATGCTTGATATAATTGCAGAAGAAAAAAATGAAGTAACACTTCAAATAGATACGGAACCTTTTGAAGGAGCCGATGAATTATTGCTTACCGAACTCTGCCATCCAATACTTGGTGGCGGTTATTACCTCATGAAGCAATTTGAAAATAAAGGAGTGAACAAAGATTTATGGTTGTGTGATGTTACACGTTTTGTTTTCGGTAATATCCCGGAGAAAATTTATATAAAAAACATTCATCATTACCCTCATTGCCGCTAGCATTCCTTTCTTCAAATCAATAAAGAATATAAAAAATATAGGACCGTTATTCTAAGACACATTGTAGCATCAGTCTGGCAAGACCCCGGGCGGATAGAATATTTCCTTTCTTTTGCTTGCACAAAAGAAAGGACCAATTGTATTATATTTAATTCCAAACTAACTGCATGAAACTAGAAGCCATCGCACAACCATGGTATTGTTGGCAAAAAATCCTGTTCCGGTTCTTTTTTATATTTTACTTCATATTTATCGGTCCGTTGTTCGTTCTGTCATACGTTGTTGACCTGGTGTTTTACCTTCCGTTCATGCCTCAGTGGTTGTACCTGCCCGACTATTGGTACAACGGGCTGGATGCCATCGTGAACTTTTGCAATAATAATTTTTTTCATATCGCGGCAGCTACGAAACCCCCGAATGGCAATGGAGATTATCCCGAACAATGGATGCTGGTTTTCACCTGTTTTCTTTTGGCAGTTGTGGGCACTATTTGTTGGTCAATTATTGATCGTAAAAGAAAAGACTATTACAAACTCAATTATTGGTTCTCCCTCTTTGTTCGTTATTTCATAGCTGTTGCCGGCATTCAGTATGGGTTTTATAAATTGTTTGCATTACAAATGCCATTTCCAAGTTTAAGCCAGATGGCAACACCTTTAGGAGATTATTTACCTATGCGTTTTTCCTGGATGTTCATTGGCTATTCAAATTCCTATCAATTTTTCTCCGGCGCCATTGAATTGCTCGCCGCTCTCTTACTACTGTTCAGGAGAACAGCCACATTCGGAGTATTAGTTGCGACAGGTGTTTTTCTTAATGTGGCAATGCTGAATGTGAGCTATGATATTCCGGTAAAGATCAATTCCATTTCGCTGGTGATACTTTGCCTTTATTTGCTGGCCCAGGAAACTCCGCGATTGTATCGTTTCTTTTTTCGCCAGGAGGCAAGAGCCAGCAAAATATTTGTTTTTCCGTTTGAAACAAGAAAAGGTAAAATCGTAGCCGGGATATCAAAGTGGGCATTTGTCACATTGGTATTGTTCTTTTTGTACCAGCAGATCTCCGGAAGAATAGATAGTTTGAGTAAACGAAAAATGCCTGCACCTATAACTGCTGGCATCTATGATGTGATCAGTCATTCAAAAGGGGAAGACACCATAACGGTAAATATGCCGGATTCAGTGTATTGGCAAAACATAGTTTTTGATCTGGGATATGAAGGAAGTATTAAAACAAACGATACCCGTTTTCGCCAGCGCTATGGCCGTTGCTATTTTAATTTTGATATTGACAGTGCGGCAAATTTACTTTCGTTAAAACGTAATGCTAGCGACACCGTCTTTCTTGCACAGTTTAAATATACTTTTAAGGATAAAGAACTGGTTGAACTTTACAGTTATCCCCGCGAGGATTCAATGTACCTGTTGTTGCGAAAAAGGACAAACCCTTTTCCTTTATCGGAACGACCTTTTCACTGGATCAGTGAGACAAACAGATAACGTCCGGAAATCAGATTACAGGAATCTCATTTTAATTTATGCTTTACTCCCTCAAAAGTCATCTTTACATTTTTAATAGTCCCATCTTAAAACGGAGATAAGAAATAACAAATCAAACACCATGTCTCGCAGCAATAGTTTAATTATTAAAAAAATCATTCTGGCGAGATCCGTGTAGACTCCGATATACATTGTTCCGCTAATTGATGCTTCAATCAGTTTCAATATCAATTCCTTTTTCCTTTAATATTGTTAATTGGATTACGTTTTTTTCTTCATTAGTTAATTCTTTATAGGCATTTGTTTTTTGGAGGCCGGACCATGCCAAAGACCTAGCAACATTCTTATCTGCAAATGATTTTTTGTGTATCCCGGCAAAACGTTCCAGGATTGATACCATGTCCGAATAAAAGAAACGGGAAATCAATTCGTGTTGTCCATCGTCACCACTATTCACCAAAGCAAAAAAATCATTGTTGAAGATGCGGGTAGAATCATTTTTATTTAAACCGAAACTGAGAATGCTGGCAATAGCATTCTCTTCCTGCTGTAATGCTCTTTTAAAAACATCAAGCAAAACACAATGCATGATTTCGTGAATCAGCGTACCGGCAAGGGCTATATCTGTGGCCCGCTGATTAGACCTGTTTAATTTTAGATGATAAATTGTATCATGGGCCTCATATCGTACTGCGGCTGAAACCTCAAAGCTATTGCAGGTTACGTCATACAGATAAATAGTAAAGCCTTTCTTACCCGGAAACAGTTGCTGCCAGAACGGGGAATCAGTAAGCACAAATGAAAGATCTTTTACCACAGCAGAAACCCGTTTCAGGGTAGATGCGTTTATTATACGAATTGATTGAGAGGAATCCTTGCCTGGCTGCACCCTGGTTTGTTGGGAAATTGACAATGGTACCGGAACATTTTTTTTATCCTGTTGTACAGATGGAAGAATAAAAACAAACATGAAAAGAAGGTTAAAAATCGGTTTCATAAAACTTTTTTTAAAATAAAATTTTGCTGTTAACTGTGTTGAATGGGGGTCATTTTTTAGGAATTAAGTACTTTAGTAAAGGTATTTCTGTAATTCATTTAACTGGTTTCACTTCGTGGAGTTTAACACTTTACAAAAGGGAAGTGGTTTATATAATATGAAAAATGAAACATTAGAAGCCTGTACGAGGTCACTATTACCTATCCGGGATGCATTACATATTTTAAATGGTAAATGGAAGCTGCCCATTATGTTTTCGCTGATGTTTGATGACCTGCGGTTTAATGAACTGGAAAGAGAAGTAAAAGGAATCAGACCGAAAATGCTTGCTAAAGAATTGAAGGAACTAGAGGCAAATTATTTAATCGAAAGAAAACCTGCAGGGAAAAGCAATGATATTATGGAATATACAATCACACCGTATGGAAGAACACTGAAGAAATTAATTGTCGAAATAGAAATGTGGGGAATTAAACACAGGGAAAAGATAATGGCCAAATAAAATAATTGTTTTGTACATATCCATCGTTGTCGGTAGTGTTCCTTTCTTCAAAGCAAAAAAGAACAAAAAAAATACGTGCCCGTCGGCGTCGGACTAATGTAAATGAACGGCCGCCAGGTAAAGGAGTAAATTGTACCCGTAAAACAACATCGCGTATGAAACAAAAGATTCTACTCTTTGCCATCATCTGCATTTCAGGCTGCAATCAAGACAAGAAAGAGACCATAGACAGCTTCTCCGATACCGACCGTTTTCAAATCCAGGAAATGGTAAGGCAACGGGAAAAAGCAATGATCAGCAAACGCATTGATTCAGTTATGCAACAGTTTGACTCAAATGCAAATTTTATAAACGGTGGAGGCTTCTATTACGAAGGCTTTAATGAAATCAGGGATTTTCATAATAGTATGTTCACCAATGATAGCC